>NZ_JAHHPN010000516.1:0-14332 GCF_024606325.1 Endozoicomonas sp. ONNA1 | reverse complement strand
TTTCTGTCTCTGTTTGAGTCTGTGACTGTGTTTCTGTCTCTGTTTGATTCTGTGACTGTGTTTCTGCCTCTGCCTCATTCATTCTATTCGAAAGCGTTTTAAGAAATGCTACTGATTTCCACTGATCGGCTTCGCTTAACTCTGACATACGCTGAAAGAACAAATTAGATAATGTTTCGTATAATCCTCTATCGGTATCGTTTATCGGTGGGTACTGGTGTTGTGACTTTACAAATGTAGCTGCTATAGCCAGTGTATCAGGATCTGCCGGCTCGCTTTGTAGTATGGCAATCATTCCTGCCTGAGCCCCTGGTCTGGAAAGTGCCTGATACATAGGTTCTTCCCAACGACATCTCTCATGATCTCCTGATTCTGCACCATGGTGTATTCGGGATCGCTGCCTACAAACCGGGCATAGTAGATCACGGTGATCTGATCGTAATGTATTTATACAATCCTCATGAAAATCATGTCCGCAGCAAAGGCTGGTACTTTGCTGATCACTGTTAATTTCATGTAGACAAATCGGACATACGTCAGCGTATCCTGTGCTGATTGTTAAAATTAAGTTGAAGACTAAAAAAATAAACAAGCGCATAAACGGCTTCACCATTTAGATTTTAATCAAGAGAACCGGCATTACAAAAAGTGCCAAAGGAAAGCATCTACTTCGCAGTCCCTGAATTTGTTATTAAGCGATGCTTTTAGATTTGTGTACTTCTTTATAGAGGCCAGTGTCATGTTCGTCCAGATCAGATTTCATCTTTTTCCGTCCGTTTCCCAACTTCATGAATTTCGCTACAAAGGCCGCATGTGTCGGGAGGAACTCGGTCTGGCCCCTACCAAGAACAATATTGACTATGCATCGGGCTTTGAGGCCACCATTCTGTAGGAAATACACGACTGATTTTCATAGGTATTTAATAACTGTTGTGTGTTGGACTGGACTTTTCAACAGCAGTGGCAGCCTTTAAGACAATGAGGCACTGACAGGGTTGTATCCTGCATCAGTGATTGATGTTTATCAGAGGGGTAAAACAAAGACTAAAAAGGTAAAATCCGGCCAATCTCTGTAGCAATGACTGATCAATGTCATCTATCTAATGCCTGTCTTATAAATTAAAATAGCTCCAAAGGTTTATAGGAATTGAGAAACACCCTTTATTTATCGAACATAGGCCGACTATGCAACGTTTAAGAAATAAACGGATTTTGCTTGGCGTCACAGGAGGCATTGCTGCCTACAAAAGCGCTGAGTTGATTCGTATGCTGCGCAAGTGGGATGCGGATGTCCGGGTGGTCATGACCAAAGCTGCCTGTGAATTCATCACGCCTCTGACGCTTCAGGCCCTTTCCCACAATCCGGTACATCTGGATCTGCTGGATGCCAAAGCTGAAGCCGGAATGGGTCATATTGAGCTGGCCCGCTGGGCTGATGTGGTGCTGGTGGCACCGGCCACAGCTGACTTCATGGCCCGGCTGACTGGTGGTCAGGCCGATGATCTTCTGACCACGCTGTGTCTGGCAACCAGTGCCCCTGTCTGTCTGGCTCCTGCTATGAATCAGGGCATGTGGCGAGACCAGAGCACGCAGCAGAATATTGAGCTGTTAAAAGAACGCAGCGTTCGTATCTTCGGGCCTGACGAGGGTAGTCAGGCCTGTGGTGATATTGGTCCGGGTCGAATGCTGGACCCTGAACTGATCGCCCGACATGCCGCTGAAATGTTTGAACATGATTTGTTGAATGGCCTGAATGTTCTGATTACCGCCGGACCTACCCAAGAAGCCCTGGACCCGGTGCGGTTCATTTCCAATCACAGCTCTGGAAAAATGGCATACTCTCTGGCGGATGCAGCTATGGAAGCCGGCGCGTCGGTGACGCTGGTCAGTGGGCCGGTTGCTCTGGAATCACCCGACCGGGTTGAACGTATTGATGTCATCAGTGCCAGAGATATGCATCAGGCTGTCCTCGATAATATCGAAGGGGTTGATATCTTTATTGGCTGTGCAGCGGTCTGTGATTATCGTCCTGTTGAAATCCAGAAAAACAAGATCAAGAAAAATCCTGATGATCCTTCTGAAACGCTGGAGATCAAGTTGGTCAAGAATCCAGATATTGTTGCATCGGTAGCAGATTTGGAGGTACGACCCTTCGTCATTGGCTTTGCGGCAGAAACCCAAAATGTTCTGGGTTATGCAGCGGATAAGCTGCATCGCAAGAAACTGGACCTGATTGTTGCCAATGACGTATCAGATGGTGATATAGGTTTCAGCAGTGACAATAATGAAGTGACCGTTCTGGGTGAAGATTTTGAAGAGCCCATGCCAAGAGCTTCCAAGACAGTTCTGTCCAGAAAGATTCTGAAAATTATTGCGCGCCGTTTTGGTAAATGGAAAGAAGCACACGAAAACACGTCAGGTGACCAATGAAAGCACTGAAAACCCGAATTCTTGATGCACGACTAGGCTCCGAATTTCCTATGCCAGCTTATGCAACCGATGGCTCTGCAGGTATTGATCTGCGAGCCATGCTGGAAAAGTCCCTGACACTTGAGCCGGGTCAGACTGAGCTGCTGCCTACCGGTATGGCCATTCATATTGAAGACGCTGCTCTGGCTGCCATGATTTTACCCCGCTCCGGGCTGGGGCATAAACACGGTATTGTTCTGGGTAACCTGGTGGGTCTGATTGACTCAGATTATCAGGGGCAGTTAATGGTTTCCTGTTGGAACCGGGGTCAATCGACGTTCACCATTGAGCCCGGTGAGCGCATCGCTCAGCTGGTGCTGGTGCCGGTGGTTCAGGCCAAACTGGATATTGTTGAGAGTTTTGAGGAAAGCGATCGCGGTGCCGGTGGCTTTGGTCACTCAGGCACTCGATGAATCAGAGCAGGCAGTGCGAGACACTGCCTGAGCCGGGAGCATCTTTTTTTAGGGTCAAACTTTTACCCTGCTTTTTTTTTCGGCTGATGGTGTTTTGTGAGGAGTATTGATGGATAAAGCGACCCAACTGCCATTGCATGATCGGGCCCGGGTAATCACCGAGGCACTGCCCTATTTGCAGCGTTTTTCAGGTAAAACCATAGTCATCAAGTACGGTGGCAACGCTATGGAGAGTGAAGAACTGAAAAATGCTTTCGCCCAGGGCGTCGTCATGCTGAAAGCGGTAGGCATCAATCCTGTTGTTGTTCATGGGGGCGGCCCTCAGATCGGGTCCATGCTGAAACGTCTGAATCTGGAAACCCGCTTCGTGCAGGGAATGAGGGTGACAGACTCGAGTACTATGGATGTTGTCGAAATGGTACTGGGTGGATTAGTCAACAAGGAAATTGTCACGCTGATTAATAACAACGGTGGTCGTGCAGTGGGTGTTACAGGTAAGGATGGTTGCTTCATCCGGGCACGGCGTTTGAAAGTGACCCACAAGACACCGGAAATGTCGGCACCGGAAATTATAGATATTGGTCATGTGGGTGAAGTGGAGTTTATCGACACCAGCATTGTTGAGATGCTGCAGAACTCAGATTTTATTCCTGTGGTGGCACCTATTGGTGTTGATGATTCAGGTCTATCATACAATATCAATGCCGATCTGGTGGCGGGTCATCTTGCTGAAGCTCTGAATGCGGAAAAACTGTTACTGCTGACCAATACTCCGGGGCTGCTCAGTAAAGAAGGTGAGTTGTTGACCGGCCTGGATTCCGGGCAAGTTGAGAAGCTGATTGCTGATGGCACGATTTATGGCGGTATGCTGCCAAAAATCCAGTGCGCCCTGAATGCAGTCAGTAATGGGGTAAACCGGGCTCATATCATTGATGGAAGAGTTCCCCATGCCTTGCTACTGGAACTTCTGACCGATCAGGGCGTGGGTACTCTGATTACTGGTGGTCAGTCGTGAATCTAAGGCCATGGGAAAAGAAATAGCCTTCTTAACGTGACGTAAGGCAAAATAGCGATCTTTAAGGTCAGAGGTCAGCGGCATTTTTGGCTCAAGGCTTTTTTTGGCTCAGGGCTGTTTGTAGTCTGAAAAAATTTTCACGGACATAGTAAGAGTGTGTCGAGAAGTAATGGATAAAACCAGAAAGTTTTCCCGAAAGGATCAAATTCTGCAGGCACTGGCCCATATGCTGGAAAATGCCCCCGGAGAGAGGATTACCACCTCATCTCTGGCCAAAGAAGTGGGGGTGTCTGAAGCAGCGCTCTACCGCCACTTTCCCAGTAAGGCCAAAATGTTTGAAGGCCTGATAGAGTTTATAGAAGACACTTTGTTCTCAAGGGTTAATCTGATATTGGAAGAAGAGCAGCGGGCTTTGCAGCGATGTGGCAAGATTCTGCAACTTCTGCTCGGTTTCTGTGAGAAAAACCCTGGCTTAACCCGTATTCTTACTGGTGATGCTCTGGCCGGAGAGCCTGATCGCCTGAGACAAAGAGTTTTCAGACTGTTTGACCGGCTGGAAACCCAGATCAAGCAAGTCCTCAGAGGTGCTGAACTCAATGAGGGACTGAGACCCCAAGTCACCCCGGGTGCTATGGCTAATATGCTGCTTTCCATTGTTGAAGGACGTATTTGCCAGTATGTGCGCAGTGAGTTCAAGCGAAAGCCAACTGAGCAGTGGCTCGGGCAATGGGAAGTGCTGGAAACGATAGTCTTCAGGTGAGCGTTATGCGTAAAAGCCTGAGCCTTGGGTTCCCGAGGCTTGCAGGGCAAGCCTCTTGAGCTGATTTCAGACCCCGTAGCGTTCTCTGTAATCCCTGATGGCGGTGGCATACATTTTTATGTCTTTGTTCTCCTCAGCATACGACAGAAGGTCATTAAGTGTGACAATGCTGACCACGGGAATGGCAAAATCTCTCTCAACTTCCTGAATAGCCGACAGTTCGCCCTTGCCTTTTTCCTGACGGTCCAGGGCAATCATGACTCCGGCCGGACTGGCAGGGCTCTGGTCGATAATTTCCATGACTTCTCGCACAGCAGTTCCCGCTGTGATCACGTCATCCACAATGATGACACGACCTTCAAGCGGTGCGCCGACAATATTGCCCCCCTCTCCATGATCTTTGATTTCCTTGCGGTTGAAACACAAGGGCGTATTGAGGTTGTGATGCTCAGACAATGCTACAGCAGTCGTGGTGGCGAGAGGGATACCCTTGTAGGCCGGGCCAAAAAGAATATCGTACTCGATGCCGGAATTGACCAGGGCATGGGCGTAGAACTGACCCATTTTGCTGATGGCTTCACCGGTATTGAAAAGACCGGCATTAAAGAAGTAGGGCGATTTTCTGCCTGATTTTAGGGTAAACTCACCGAAGCGAATGACTTGTTCCTGTAAGGCGAAGTCCAGAAACTCTCTCTGATAATCGAGCATGATCTATCAAGTGCTTATTCGTAAAAAAGATAGCTGTATTTTACCGTGAAAATTTCTCACATGCAGGCTCCGAAATGATTTTTACCAGATAAAGTTGGATTTACTGGAGTAATATGCAGTAGAACGAACGATTGGCTGGTATGAAGTTTTTATAAAGCTCTGACTAATGGATCGGAACCTTTTGAAATCCGGTCTTACGTCATTAGTCGTGTAAATCTGCAGTAAGTCTATGATAAGAAGGTCAGCAAACTGTATGGGAAACTTCAATTTGTAAAATACCTTTGCCAATTATCCATCGGTGCAGCTATTCTCGAAGGTAGTGTCTTTAGAAGAGAAAAAATCAAAATAATGTTTTGATGACTAACGGCAGTACCCTGTTCTGAGCTTTTGAGAAGCCGGGGCAGCATTTATGCGGATAAACATATCGGCGACAACCCTGTATCATCCGTCAGTTAAAATTCCCTCTTTTCCTGTACTCTGTGTAGTTGAACTTTTACCGTGGAAATGCAGCTCTTGTAACTATTAAGTTATTTCCAGGGTTTAATCAGGGCGGTTTAAAGCTGGTCCCGACTCCGGGAAGTGACGCTCTGGTTGAAGAGCGGCTTGTGGCTATCCAGGTTGTGAGTCGACACCCTCATTGGCGTGAGAGAGATGCAGGATGAAGCCTGTTTTAACGACTGTTGACTTAAGTCGACAGCCCAATCAGGTGTTTTGCTTTATGCCGGGCCAGGTCTGGTCAAGGCAAGGTGTAGTCAATAATGAGAGTTATCAGCTTTAATTGCGAAGGCATAAAAAACGCGCGTGAAAAAGGCCTTTTTGACTGGTTAATGGACCAGGATGCCGATGTTATCTGTTTGCAGGACATTCGTGAGGATGAGTTTGCAATGGAAGAAGACCGGTATCAGCTCAATGAATATTTCTGTTATGCATATGGTGGCTATGACAGGAAAGATTCTGGCGGTGTAGCTATGTATACACGTCAGTCGCCCAAAGCCATTATCAGCGGCCTTGGTTTTCCCGAGGCGGATGAAACAGGGCGTTATATCCAGGCCGACTTTGATAAGATCAGTATCGCCAGCATGTATGTGCCTGAAGGTCATGATGCTAACAGCCAGAATTTCAAGTATCGCTTTCTGGACAATTACTCCCATCACCTGAATAAGCAGCGTCGCAAGCGCCGTGAATTCATTATGGCGGGTACCTGGAACATTGCTCATCGCAAGATTGATGTGGCCAACTGGCGCGATTCTGAAGAAGTTTCCGGTTTTCAGCCTGCCGAACGCGGCTGGATGGAAGGCTTGCTGGGTGATATGGGCTTCTTTGATGCCTATCGTGAAGTAGATCGTGAGTCTGGCAAATACAGCTGGTGGCAAGATGATTTTCTGCGTCAAGACAATCTGGGCATGCGTATTGATTATCAGATCATCACGGCCGGAATGCGTCACTGTGTATTGAATGGCGGCATCTACAAAAACCAGACTTTCTCCAGTCATGCTCCGGTTATCATCGACTTTGACTGGGAATTGGAGAGCTGATCTGCACTTTCTTTTAACCGATAGCTGACAGGCTCTCGGTTATCCCTATTCCTACGTTTCATCCGGCGATGCCAGACCGGCAAGCGGTCTGGATCAGGCGGTTTATTCTGCCAGAGCCTCTTTTTGCAGATTAACCAGATCATCAATGCCTGCTTTAGCCAGGGCTAACATGGCTGTCATCTCGTTTTGACTGAAGGGTGCTGTTTCAGCGGTACCCTGAATCTCAATGAAACCACCCTCTTCTGTCATGACGACGTTCATATCGGTTTCAGCGTTGGAGTCCTCTGGATAATCCAGGTCCAGAACCGGACTACCCTGATAAATACCTACAGAAACAGAAGCAATCAGTTGGAGGAATGGATCATTCTTGATGATCTTTTTCCTTTGCATATGTCGAATAGCATCAACCAGAGCTACGCAGGCACCGGTAATAGAAGCTGTGCGGGTACCACCGTCTGCCTGGATCACATCACAGTCAATGGTGATGGTGTTCTCACCCAGTTTTTTCAGATCAACAGCAGCGCGCAGGGAGCGGCCAATAAGGCGCTGGATTTCCAGAGTGCGGCCACCCTGCTTGCCTCTGGCAGCTTCGCGACCCATCCGGTCTGTGGTTGAACGGGGCAGCATACCGTATTCGGCGGTCACCCAGCCTTGTCCGGAACCTTTCAGAAATCGGGGAACTGACCTGTCGACAGACGCGGTGCAGATTACCTTGGTGTTGCCAAACTCAACCAGCACTGATCCTTCAGCGTGCATGGTGTACTCACGAGTGATTTTAATGTTGCGTAACTGATCTGCAGTTCTTCCACTGGGACGCCGCATGGTCTTACCTTCTACCGCCGAGAATGTTAAAAGCGGAATTATAACCAAGGCAGGCCGAGGGCTCTATGTTTGCCATAAAATAACCACGGACGGCCGAAAGCTCACCGAAGCTTGATACTGCTTGCTGTTGATGTATCCTGCAGCACCAGATTGCAAACTTTTTCGTACACTACTCATGCTCAGCCATTGTGGCTGGCTGTTCTTTTAATAGGGAAACTTATGACTTCCAGTATGACGGCGTTTGCCCGTACTCAGGTCCAGGAGGGCTGGGGCAGCCTGGTGTGGGAAATTCGTTCAGTCAACCATCGCTACCTGGAGCCTCATTTTCGTCTGCCAGAAGCTGTCAGGGAATTAGAACCCGCATTGCGAGAGGCATTGAGAAAGCACTTGCACAGGGGCAAGGTAGAATGTTCATTGAAGTTGCAACTGGCGGAAGGTCAGCAGCAACTGAACGTCAATGAATCGGTCCTGGAAGCTCTGCAATCTGTGGTGAACAAAGTTGAAACCTATTTCATCAATGCTTCCGGCGTGAATCCTCTGGAAGTCCTGCAATGGCCCGGCATTATGGATAATGAAGAGACCAACATGACTCCGGTTCATGGGGCAGCTGTCAAAGCGTTTGAAGGAGCCCTGTTACAGCTGTCGGACTCCCGTCGCAGAGAGGGGGCCGAGCTGGAGAAATTCATCCGGTTAAGGCTGGAAGGTGTCACCGAAGAAGTAGAAAGCGTGCGCTCTATTCTCCCTGATTTGCTGGAATCCCAAAGACAAAAAATCATGGATCGTCTCAACGAAGCCAGGGCTGAGCTGGAGCCGGATCGACTGGAACAGGAGCTGGTGATTCTGGCACAGAAAATGGACGTTGATGAAGAGCTGGATCGTTTATCTGCCCACATTTCTGAAGTTAAACACACTCTGGGCAAGAAAGGGGCTATCGGGCGCCGTCTTGATTTTTTGATGCAGGAACTCAACCGGGAAGCCAACACGCTGTCCTCAAAATCCATTAACGCAGGTCTGACACAAAGTGCTGTCAACCTTAAGGTGCTGATTGAGCAGATGCGGGAGCAGATACAGAATATTGAGTAAATGCTTGTGGTTCCGGGTTTGCGTGTTCTTTGCGTAAACGCTTTAGTTGTCTGCCAAGTCCGATGGCATTGTATTAATTTTATCCATTGATATTGATTGCCAGTATGGGCAACCAGTGTATCGCCATTTATAAACGATGCCTTTGGAGGAAGTAGTAAACGACTGGCGACAAGTGCTCATCAGGTAGGCTGAGCCCCAGTTAGAGACCCAGCTATAAACTTTCTTACCACCTTTCAGTTGCAGCGTGGAGCTGGGGGCTCCCCAGTTACCGACCACTTCTTCTATGTGGTGACTTTGCCAGGATTCCATGACCTCCCGAGTGGTGGTGCAGCCTGTCAGAAGGCAGATGAAAAGTAGAGAATACGTCAAAGAATGGTTGTTGAACACCTGACTGCCTTGCTTCGATCTTCAGGGTTTAATCAAAGGATTATAGAAGTGATTAGTCTGTAGTAAGAAGTATTCAGTTTGTAGAAATACCTTTGTGTAAAATGAAGACTTAATACTGATCTTCCAGCAGTCGAAACTTGAACTGTCTATAGCCCGGTGAGCTGGAGATGCATTCCAGCAGTTGCCCTTTTCGGATCTTGTCTCCCTGGAGCAGAGTGAATTTCAGTCCACTTTTGAAGGACATCCTGGGCGTTATCAAGGTGGGCATATCATTCACAGGCGGCATGATTGGTAAAAGGAACGCTCTCTGATAGTGAGTGGTGTCCATGTTTTTTTTCAGAGGTGTGAGCGCACAAGGTTTTGTTGAGGCAGACAGAAGCTCCAAACCCATGAGCAGATCTTTTTTATCATTCACCTGAACCCAGCGTACTGCGGCCAGTAGCCAGTTTTTCTTGCCGGTTTCTCTGATAGCCAGAAGCTCTCCGGTTCGCAGCTGTTGTTCAAGATCACCACTGCTGCTCAGGCAATAACCCCCTGCGCAGGTATTGATGATTGAGCAACTGTAAACGGGGTATAGAGGTTCCCGATTACCCGAGTGGGTAAAGTGGACGGGCGAAGTGCTCGTGAACATCTTTGCATCTTCATCGGTGTGCGCGTCATGGGCCTCCGACCAGGCATCACTGCTGTCATTGGAGGAGAACGTGCTCTTGCCAGATTTGTTTTGTGCGATATGTCCGGAAACCATTTCATCAAATGACTGCTGATCGTGCAGGAAATAATGAACCGCGCTGAAGCCAAAACAGATCTCACAAGTGTCTGAGCTTTGCTGGCGCTGGTGTTTTCGTTGTCCGGGAAGGCTCCAGGCAGCCGCCAGATGATCAATGACCCGTTTGGCCATAGCTCCGGGCTTTTCTTCCGAGACGGATTCACTCAGCCTTTTCAGGTGTGCGGTTAGTAGCCTGGAATCCAGAGCCAGAAGGTGATCATTTTTTTCTCCTTCCAACAGAGAGCTATAGAGCAGGCCTTCATCGGAATCCAGATTGACCACAAAGTGTGACCGGCTGTCTTCTACAGGCTCGAGTTTGCTGTGTGGTGCCCAGAGGCAAAGTGCCTTGAAAATCTGTCGGATTTCCTGGGGTCTCAGCTGGTTGGATCGGGAGCGACTGAGCAATAACGCCCGCTTATACAGATCCGAAAGAGACAATTTCCTGGCTTTGGTGGTGATGGGGTCCTCAAGGCTGAAAGTTTCCAGATTTTGTGTGCGGGCAGCGAAGTATAGCGTGTGCATTTCCAGCCATACCCGCTCGGGAACAGGTCGATAATACTCGCAGGTAAAGAGCAGAATAGAGGCACTCTCAGTCATTGACCGATGCAATGCTGCGGCCAGGGGGCTGGCAGTATCCTGTTGGCTCTGACTGCTTCGGACAACCATCTTGTAGACTTTCAGTAGCCTGAGTAGCAGCTTCAGACAGTTGTTGTACTCTTGTTGCTGAGCATCATTGAAAGTGACGATATTTTTCAGAGTCTGACTCTGACTCTGATGTACCAGAAAATAAACGACGGGCCTGAACTGCTCAACCAAAGACCATTGAAGAGAAGGTTGTACTTTGAGGCGGGTCAGTTCTTCCAGCGCCTGCCCTATTGATTTAAACGACACTGACCTGTCGGTTTTAGGCAGTTCACTGAGCCATTGGTGAACCGCATGCACATCCGTTTGGCTGAACGATAAACTGTTCAGGCTTTGAGACGGGAGCTGCAATGGAATCCTTTCGTTCTGCATGTCCATTGAATCATCCTGATTATCTGCCCGTTAAAAAATCTTTAGCACTATTTCTTATATTAAGATCACAGGCTTAAAGAATCCAGCATGACTGGCGGGCTAATTGATCGGTATCGGGGTTTTGCTGGCCTCTCCCGCTATCTCTCTGACCAACCTGGGGACCAGGTAACCCGGACATTTCTGCATAAGTTCATGAATGAGTATCTTCGCGCTCTCTTCCGTTACGTCAAAGTGAGCAGCACCTTGAACCCGGTCCAGAAGATGCAGGTAATAAGGCAGTACTCCGGCATTAAAGAGGGTGTGACTCAGATCAGCCAGTGACTCAGAGTCATCATTAATACCTTTAAGCAGAACCGTCTGATTAAGTAATATGGCACCCGCTTGTCTTAGCTTTTGCAGTGACTGTTCAACCGGCTCATCGATCTCATTAGCATGGTTGCAATGAATCACCATAACGGGTTTAAGTCTTCCACCACAAAACCAGTGGAGCATTTCCCGGGTGACTCTCTGGGGAATAACAATGGGCAGACGGGTATGGATTCGAAGCGTTTTTAAATGGGGAATATCGGACAGTTCCTCTACTATGCGGGCAAGGCGGCTATCAGAAGAAGCCAGTGGATCTCCGCCGCTCAATATGACCTCATGAATACTATTTTGAGAACGAATGTACTCTACCGCCCGCATCCAGCTGTCTCCGCCCAGCTGATTGTCACCATAAGGGAAATGCCGCCGAAAGCAGAAACGGCAATTTACGGCACAGGCTCCGCTGACAATCAGCAGCAGTCTTCCCTGGTATTTATGAATAATACCCTGGGTCGGGTTCCGGGACTGTTCTGCCAGAGGGTCGAAACTGAAACCACTGACTTCCACACACTCTTCTCCCAGGGGCAGAACCTGCCTGAGTAATGGATCGTACTGGTCACCCCTCTTCATCCGGTCTATATATGGACGTGGAATCCGCATACTGAAAGACTTGTCGCCTTTGATGGCTCCCGGCAGCAGAGTGTGTGGAAGATTCAGCATGTTCAGCAGTACTTCAGGGTCAGTGACTGAATCTCCCAGTACTTTTTTCCAGTTTTCAGGCTGCTCTTCGGGAAGCAGAAGACGGGTTGATAGCTTGTCAGTATGCACACCGCCCTCGTAACGGGTTATCATAGGGGTTTTCATTTTGCTGGTAGTGTCCGATGGCTAGTTATAGTACCAACGAGTTTCGTTCTGGTCTCAAGGTGATGTTGGAAGGTGACCCCTGCGTCATCATTGAGAACGAGTTTGTAAAACCGGGTAAGGGCCAGGCCTTTAACCGGGTTAAGTTCCGCAACCTGATGAGCAATCGTGTCTGGGAACGTACCTTCAAGTCTGGTGAAAGCATCGAAGCGGCAGACGTGATGGACTATGACATGGAGTACCTCTACACCGACGGTGAATTCTGGCATTTCATGATGACCGACGGTTCTTTCGAGCAACACGCTGCCAGTAAGGAAGCCGTGGGCGACACTCTCGATTGGCTCAAAGAGCAGGAAGTATACTCCGTAACCCTGTATAACGGATCCCCTCTTTCTGTGTCCGCACCTAACTTTGTAGAGCTGGAAGTCATTGAAACCGACCCGGGTCTGAAAGGTGATACCGCCCAGGGGGGCTCCAAACCAGCCAAACTAAGCACTGGTGCTACCGTGAAGGTTCCTCTTTTTATTACCGAAGGTGAAGTTCTGAAAATCGATACCCGTACTGGTGAGTACGTGGGTCGCGTGAAGTAATTGGCCGGTTCCTCCAGCTTCTGGCTGGAGGGTTTTCGTACCTCTCTGTTTTTGTGATTCCTTTCTACTGCGATCCCTCTTTGATTTTGTTACAGCTTTCATTGATTGCCTCTCTGTCGAGGCTAAGATGTGACGCATTTTCACGAATGGAGTATGACTTACATGTCATCCGATAATTGGAAACCCTCTGCCTCAATCACGACGCTTCAGGAAAGGGCTCGGTTGTTTGCCAGAATCCGACAATACTTAGATGGGCAGCAAGTAATGGAAGTGGATACACCCATGCTTTCTGCCAACGCGACTGTGGATCTTCATATCGACAGTTTTATCACTACCTTTCGACCTATCGGAGCGGGTAGTGAACAATCCTGTTACCTTCATACATCGCCCGAGTTTCCTATGAAAAGGCTTCTGGCTGCCGGCAGTGGTGATATCTATTCTCTGGGTCGAGTATTCCGTAATGGTGAAGCGGGTGGGCGGCACAATCCTGAATTCACTATGCTTGAATATTACCGGCTTGGCATGGATCAGCATCAATTAATGGATGACATGACATTACTGTTGTCGTCAGTCACAGCCTTTAAAGAGGTAAAAAGAGTCAGTTATGGGAAAGTCTTTCAGGAAAAACTGGGGCTGAATCCTCACGGCGCATCGGATGAAGTGCTTTCTGCTCTGGTTCAAAAACACGTAGATAAGGGACTGTCAGGTCTGGGAAGAAATGACTGCCTTGATCTGTTGTTTTCAAATAGGATTGAGCCTGAGCTGGGCCTCGGCAGGGCCGGTGAGCTTAATGGCGTTTACGTCTACGACTACCCAGCCAGTATGGCCGCCCTGGCCCGGCTTCATACGAATGATCAAGGTGATCAGGTGGCTGCGCGATTCGAGCTTTTTACTAACGGTGTTGAACTGGCCAATGGTTACCATGAACTGACCCATGCCGAAGAGCAGCAAACGCGTTTCCGGACAGAGCAAATTAAACGCAAAGAACAGGGTAAACCTGTTTACCCCTACGATCATCGTCTTATTGAAAGCCTGAGGTCAGGTATGCCCGATTGCGCCGGCGTTGCCATAGGACTTGATCGTCTCCTGATGTTAATGCTGAACAAAAAGAAGATTGCGGATGTCGTTGCGTTCGATTTTTTCAGGGCCTGAACAAGCAGCTCGTAAGGTAAGATTACAAACGTCATTCGACGCTGGAATCATTGTGTATTTATATGACCAGCAATGAGTATTAGGTATTAATCCCCTATTGTAATAGTAGGTTTCGGACGTATAATTCGATCCACTTCTTCGGCGCAACATTCCATTGTTAACAGGCAGCAGTGCAGTCAATAAAATATTGATTGACAGTTTGGTTTAGCGATGTAAAATGCGCCGCCGCTGAACAAGAAAAGCAACGCTGATTAAGTATGGGCGTCTGCCAGTTTAGCGAGTTGAAAAGTGGCTTTAACTCTCTGGTAGAGACAGCGCTTGACAACGACCGGCGCCAAGGTAAGATGAGCGCCTCGCTGAACGGCACTGACTGCTGCTTCAGCCGGTTAAAACCTTCTCGTTTTAATCCAGTTCTTTAACAAATTATCAGACAATTCGTGTGGGCGCTTGTGCG
>NZ_JAHHPN010000515.1:0-4153 GCF_024606325.1 Endozoicomonas sp. ONNA1 | reverse complement strand
TTATACTCGACAACAAAACGTCTTGTTAACGATTCTGCCTGACAGATGGCAGACAGAAACAAAAGCGGCAACAGCCGTGTAGCAAAAAGCGATTGTTTCATTATTCGATCCATACGTTACGAATTATGAAGTGAGGAAAGATAGATCAGGCAAGTAGTAATTCAAGAAAATAAGCGTGTTGTGCTGTCAAATTAGACATCACCTTTATAAAAGTCCTTCTGAGCTTTGGTAACTTTTTTCAGATAGTTTCTAGATTCCTGCCTGGGATGCCTGCGGGTGAGCGCCCAATAGGCCTCTTCAGGTTTCATCTGGTTGAGGATTTCCATAGCTCGGGTGCGATTGGAGTGGAAGGTTTTCAAAACATTCCCCGTTCCCCCGTTGTAGGCAGAGATAATGGCGTAGTGCCTCACCAGAGGATCTTTGACATTTTTTAGATAGCGTGTTTCGAGAAGGTGCAGATAAGCGGTGCCTGCATCAATATTGTTAAACGGGTTGAAAAGATATTGCCTGCTGGGTTGTCCATTGCGACGTTTGACCAGCTTGAAGACATCTCTTCCTGCCGTCGAAGGGATAATCTGCATCAGGCCGTAGGCGTTAGCATGACTCACTGCATAGGGATTGAAACTGCTTTCTGTCCTCATGACGGCATAGATAAGGCTTTCCTTGATCTTGTATCTTTGCGACATCTGTCGAACGATGCCGACATATTGATACTGCCTTTTGATCATATGGTCGCCAACCAGATCAAGGTCAACGGAGTAAACCGTACCCTTACTGCTGGCACGAGTGGTTAACTGGTGGTTGATCAGGTAGTCAGCATACTGGCTGGCTCGCCACTCCCAGCGTATGGGGTGCCCCTGATGATCTACAACCTGTCCGTAGAGCATAGGCTCCTCGCCGAGGGGGACTGCTTTGTCGCTGAACAGGTCAACTTCATCAGGGTTGTAAGGCGTCAGCAGGGTGACAATAATAGCCTTTTTCAGATCCTGTCTATCCAATGTTTCAACATGAACCTTACCCTGTTCGAAGTTAACGAATACCCGGGTACGGTAATGGTTGGTGTATTTGACGTATTCCTTCTTACTGGCACTTTTTTCGTCACCCCAGTTAACACGGGCCTCTGTTGTCAGAATCCGAACCAGGGCTTCAAAGGCGATCACATCTTTCTGGACGGATTTGACTGTCTGAACCGCTGAGTAGACGTCAGCGACCGGTCCACCCAACTCACGGACCACAACATCGGTCGCGTAGTTAATGGCGGTATTGCTGGAGCAACTCAAAAGCAGAGGGAGCATCAGGCAGAGGCCAGCCATTCTCTGAATCTTTTTGATGCAGCTAGCGAAAGGTTTTTGATTGTCTGGCATTGAGTGATTCACTTCCCTGTGATGGCGTGTTTATCCCCTGAGTCCCGAAGATGCACTTTTGTTCTGGATCATTTCGATCTTATAGCCATCGGGATCTTCTACAAAGGCAATCTCTGTTGTGCCACCCTTGACCGGGCCCGGCTCACGGGTAATCTTTCCGCCGTTGGCACGGATGGCGTCACAGGTTGCATAGATATCATCAAAGCCGATAGCTATATGACCAAAACCTGTGCCAGGGTCATACTCGCTCGTGCCCCAGTTATAGGTCAGTTCAATGACGGCCTGTTCTGATTCATCGGCATAGCCAACAAAAGCCAGAGTATATTCGTATTGCTCGTTATCGTGCTTGCGAAGCAGCTTCATACCCAGTATATCGGTATAGAAAGCAATGGAACGATCAAGATCGCCCACTCGAAGCATTGTATGGAGAAGTCTCACAGAAAGCTCCTGATATTCAGAGGGTGAAAGAGTGTTGAAACAGGAAGTGCCATCTTATCGGAATCCATTAGCTGCCGGAAAGCATAACCCGTCAGCCCAATAGATATCATGAACGGAGATTAGCTCAGCCCCCCAATCGATCTATTTTTTTGGAGTGGGAGTGAGGCCCTTAATCGCTTTGCCATCCAGCTCACCGCCTTTGAACTGAATCAGATAGTCTGAACCCTTTTCTTTTTGATGGAGTTGCACCAGAACATAGTCCCAGTCTTTTGCAAACCAGATCCAGGTTTCGCGGTCGTTATCTTCACGGACCACTTTTACGCGGGTGGTGTTGAGTGGCCCGGCAGGGGTACTCAGTACTTCATCGGCTTCGATCACAAACCGCCTTTCGTAGACTTCATCATCGTCAACAATCGGGTAGGTCAGCTCTTTTTTTCCTGCCTTCAAGTCCAGCCGAAGTTGAAGCTGGTATGAAAGAGGATCCTGAGCGCCAGATTTAAATGGGATCTTCGATTGTTTGTCAGCTTGCTGCCAGGAGGCTTCCATAGATTTCCAGTCAAAGCGGGCTGTTTTAGCTGGTTTGCTGCCTATCCCCTTGCGCTCGTATTGGTAATCCCGGGGAAGTGCCTGACCCTTCTGTAAATTGAACCGACTGGTTTCATCCAGACTGATGGAGGCGACGATGACCGATGCACTGGCGCCAAAATTCAGTACCCACTGGTCGCCCTCTTTTTTCAGACTGCGAGTGCCCGAGCCACTGATACCGGAAACTTCCGCTTTATACTCCGCTGTGAATGGCTTTAATGAAACTTCTATGGGTTTTGCAAGGGAAGAGGAGCTGGCGATCAGAAGGCCAGAAACCATCAGGGCAGGGACGCTCTTGAAAAGGATCATTAGGATAATTCCTTTTTAGGTGAAAACCTCCCATGGGTAACAGGGAGACTTTCACAGCTTATCGCCATTCATCAATGAAACCGTTTTTAATGTCCGAAAAAACACGAAAGTCTAAAACGGAGTTATTCTGCTGAGACGATACTTTTTTCAGATATGCGATATCCTCGGGGGCCAAGCGGCTTATTGTCAAGTGATATGACATCGTCTTTTGTCATTATTCGGCCAGAAACAATCCAGTCTATAGCTTTGGGATAAAGGTGATGCTCCATGACCTTAACTCTCTGTTCAAGTGTTTTCGCTGTATCGGCAGATGTGATATTCAGCGTCGCCTGCATAACAACAGAGCCACTGTCCAGCTCTTCGGTGACATAGTGAACCGATGTTCCATGTTCTTTATCATTGGCATCCAGTGCTGACTGGTAGGTGTTCAAACCTTTATGTTTGGGGAGCAGGGACGGGTGTATATTGATCAGTCTTCCCTGGTAGTGTTTGACAAAAGTACTACTGAGTATGCGCATATAGCCTGCCAGTACCACCAGATCCGGTTTAAACTCATCAATACGTTCCATTAGGCCAAGATCAAACGATTCCCGGCTGGGGTAGCGTTTGTGGTCGAGACTACAGGTGTCAACCCCTGCTTTCCGGGCCCTCTCCAGACCATAGGCTTCAGGACGGTTACTGAGTACTCCAGCCACCTTGTAGCTGTATTGATTCTGCTGGTCGAGAATGGCCTGTAAAGTGGTGCCACTGCCCGATAGTAATACGACGATTCGATGGTTATTCGTCATTTCCGCTCTCAAGATTTTTCTCTGCAATGGAGAAAGGCCTGAACAATGCTCAGAGAGTGTCGGGCAAGCCTTTCTTTCTCTTAACGGTAAACGACTTTGTCGCCGGAGCCCGATTCCATATGACCGATGATAAAGGCCTCCTCGCCCAGTTCATTCAGTCTGGCAACGGCCTGTTCAGCCTGCTCTTTGGGAACGCAGATCACCATGCCAACACCGCAGTTGAAAGTCAGATACATTTCTGACTGGGCAATGTTGCCAGCTTGCTGCAGATGTTTGAACACTTCCGGAATTTCCCAGCTTTCGGTGTTGATGACGGCGGCACAACCTTCAGGAATAACTCTTGGCAGGTTTTCAGTCAGACCTCCACCGGTAATGTGTGCCATGGCGTGGACTGGCATTTCTTTCTGAAGCTGCAGCAGGGGTTTGACGTAGATTCGGGTTGGAGCCATCAGGGCTTCAGCCATTGGTTTACCGTCTACCTGAGTGCTCAGGTCTGCCTGGCTGACTTCCAGAACCTTGCGGATCAGGGAGTAACCGTTGGAATGGGGGCCGCTGGACTTGAGGCCAATCAGTACATCGCCGGTGGCGACTTTGCTGCCATCAATGATGTTGGACTTTTCAACGACACCTGTACAGAAGCCTGCCAGGTCATAGTCTTCGCCCTGATAC
>NZ_JAHHPN010000514.1:0-4189 GCF_024606325.1 Endozoicomonas sp. ONNA1 | reverse complement strand
TATTCTTTTCAGAAATAGTACGTCGAGCAACGATTATTGAGATCATGAATGAGATCTGACTCCCTCCTGAATCAGCCTGACCGAGGTTTCTGTTAACTCGTTAACCCTTTTCCAGAAAAGTGTTCGCTGTTCTCTATCAGCAGGTTCCAGCGACTGGAACTTCTCCAGAGAAGCCTGAAGCTCCTTTGGGCAAACAGATTCCCGAACGGGCCGAGGTTGATCAGGAAAACTCTCTGTAAAAAGACGATCCCAGTCAAAATGACAACCCGGATCGGCTTTTCCCCTGAAACCAGCTATGTGTTCATGGCCAATAATCCGTTGTGGATCACCCAGGCTGGGGTAGTGCTCCTGCAACAGGCGAATCACATCTTTCAGAGCTGAATATTGTGCATCGGTGAAAGGGAAAACATTCCCGTTGTAGTTAACCAACTCTATTCCAATAGCAAAATCGTTGAGCGCTTCTTTTTCCTGCCAACGACTGATACCAGCATGCCAGGCTCTGTGAGCAGTTCCATTCAGGCAACTGACCAGCTCATAGACGGTCCCGTCCAGATCAATCACCAGGTGAGCTGAAACCCCACAACCTGGACTCGAAATCATGTCCAGCGTACCCTGAAGGTCCACAGCCGTGTAGTGCAGGACCAGAAATTCTACAGGAATTTCCCGGGCGTCAAAGTTGGGGCTGGGATGTGAAATGAAACTTAAAGCCATTGATTTGCCTGTAAAAAGTCTGGGATCCATTGAACTGATAGCGTAACCAGCCATCCAGTCAGAGATCAAGGGCGTATTTTAAGGTATTTATCACCCGATCAAGGAACTTTGAGCTTCATTTGCGCCATAGTCAGCTTTTCAATTCCCTGTATCATTAGCTCATTTGGGAGAAAGAATATGGCCAAAGGCTTACTGAAACATCAGGAACGACAGGCTGCACTGAACTTGCTTGGCAAGGATCTTGCCCGCAGGGCCAGTTCAAAGTGTGAGCTTTGTGAAGCAGCCGGTGTTCCGCTTAACATCTGGGAAGTAGCTCCTGTTCCTGAAGAGCCCGATTTTGAGCACTGCCTGATGACCTGTGACATTTGCGGTGAGCAACTCAGCCTTTTTGAAAGGAAACCCGCAAAAATGAACGTTGACCACTGGCGCTGTCTGGGCAAAAGCGTCTGGAGCCAAGTTCCGGCCGCCCAGGTGATGTCCGTCAGAGTCCTTCGCCAAATCTCAGGGCAATACCCCTGGGCTGCTGAAATCCTCGAACACGTCTTCCTTGAACCTGAAACAGAAAGCTGGGCTCAGAAGATTGAGTGAGCCCTGCTTCACTCTGCCTGATGGCCGATAAAGTCCTGGTCACATTGTTTCTAACAGTGAAGTGTTTATTGAGACTTGAGATCAACGTCCCGGTTCATGCCAACAAATTTGCGTTTTCGATGCTTACCCTTGTGTTCCGTCAGAGCTCTGGCATTCTTGCAGACTGCTCCGCACGGCCGCTGTTGGCCGTCCAATCCGACAACGGTCACGTAGCAGGTTTGTCGCCCACTGTGGTCTTTTCTTCTGTGATCTGACAGAACTTTAGAACTCCTACAAACCTTCGCGCACGGGCGCTGCTGGCCATCTTTGCCGACCACGATCCGGTCACAGATTTGTTGCCCGCTGTGCTCTCTTCTTTTGTGATCCGCCAAGGATCCGGCACTCTTGCAGATCCTACCACATGGCCACACCAAACCATCCTCCCCAACCACGATCCTGTCACAGATTTGTTGCCCGCTGTGGGCTCTTATTTTGTGAGACGCCAGACAAGGAGCATTCTTGCAAACCATCCCGCATGGGCGCTGTCGGCCATCCTCTCCGACCACGGTCACGTAACAGGTTTGTTGCCTGCCATGCACCATTTTTTTGTGGTTCGCCATGGTTTGAGCATTCTTGCAGATCTTCTTGCATGCTCGCTGCTGACCATACTCCCCGACCACATTCATGTTACAGGTTTCTGGCCCTTTATGATTATTTCTATTGTGATCCATCAGGGCACGAGCATTCTTGCAGACTTTCCCGCATGGCCGCGGCTGACCATCCTCCCCGACCACTCTGACATCACAGCTATGTTGCCTTGGATGACTTCTTTTTTTGTGAGATGACAGAGCCCGAGCATTCTTGCAAACTCTCCCACATAGTCGCTCTTGGCCACCCTCTCCAACCAAGATCACGTGACAGATTTTTTGCCCGCTGTTGTTCCTGGCTTGTGCTTCGTCTGTCCGGGAAAGATGGGGTTGGCTCTGACCTGACTGGGATAATTCAGTGATTGTCTGTGGTGTTTCTGAAGAGTCAAGCGCAAGGGAAAACCCAGCTTCCTGGCAAAGTTCAGTTGGATCGACTAACCCATTAATGACCCCAAACTCATTCGCTGTAAAACGCAATCCGTCGTTCATTAGCACAAGACCATTAAGCGGCCCGGCAACGTCAGTTGGATAGGTGCCCCCCGCACGCATTGAGTCTGAGGTGTCCCTGTCTAAGGCAACCTCATCCAAAGCGCAGGCATTGTTGGCAGGGTTGCAGTCAAACTCATACGCCAAATCAAGCAGTTGATTAGAAATCAACGAGAGTTGAATACCAGAAAGATCATCCAGTATTTCGTTTTGTTCGAAATGCGTCGCTTCAAAAGGATCAAAATCGTCTATGCGACTAATGCTGTGTTTATTAGCCAAATGAGGGCATGAGCTCTGTCCGGGGTTTGCTCCGTTGAAGCCCATCGAAGTTTCTGCCGAATTCAGCAGCCAATTATCGGGGCTTCCATTATCAGAGAATGGTCGGAAACTACAAACACCACGACAAGGGTGAACGAAACAATTTAAACCCAAAGTATGTGAGTGTTGTTGAGAACCTCCTCCACTACCGCCTGAGTCAGAATACATGAGGCTGGAGATAAAGCCTCCGGGGAGATTAGCAGCTTGTGGAGCTCGCTGTCCCGATGATGTTGATGGTTGATGTGGTCGCTGGTTGTGTCCAGAGCCAAACATCATTGTAATAGTGTCTAACGAATGGTCCTGACTCACCTTTTGTTGTTCAATCGGGTTAGACATCAGTAACCCGGAGTTCCAATAGCTTTTTAAAAGCCAACCGACAGCGACAAGCACTTCTACAGATAACCATGAATAAGGATTGGAATTCAGGGGGGCGTCTTTGATGGTCAGTATCAGTTTGTGAGCCACCTGCAGGTCAGTGGCATAAAGTAACTGCCACGAAATCGACTCAATGATGGTCGCTTTTATCCCATAGCCGCCAAGTCTGTGTGGTTTGTCATCAGGCGGCCTGGTTGGTCCTGTATAGCCATTTGTGTCGGCAATATCTGACGGGTTACCCTGCGGTGAATGTCGGACACCTTTGATAGAAAAGCTCTGATGCGAAAATCCTGCATTTGGTTCAGCCCCGACAGCAAAACATCCTGTCCACGGTTCAGCCTGACAGACGACAGACAACCCGAGTACCAAAAACAGCGGCGCCATAAGGAGTAGGTATTGAATAATTCTATCCTGGCATTCTGGTTCACAGACAAGAAGGATAGATCACCCCAAGAAAGTGGGCTTCGAAATACTCTGGTTCTGATTTATTAACACCATGATTCCGCAGCGCTTCGAATGAATGTCTGCAAAATCCAGAACCGGGCAACCTCAACGTTTGTTACTTTTCTGATAGTTCTCAATCGCTTGCTGGCGACGTTTACTGACCGTCAACTGTTCCTGTACACGATCTCGTTCAAGCTGGCAGGCTGATATCATTCCCTGATAGAGCGTCTGGAGTTCTTCGAGCAGATCCTTCACCTCTTCCGAGGGAGCAGAGCCACTTTCCAGCGCTTCTTCGATCGCCTGACGTGCTTCAGAATCCAAAACTTCCAGCGTTGTCCAATCCCTGCTTCGGATAGCCTCGCCAAGAGTATAAATGGAATTCTGGAGCTTCTCTTTGACAATGTCGGTTTTGTTCATCGGTAACCTCTCTACCATCAGCGATGTCGGCCTGAGCCTGAGTGTAGACAGTCATGCTAACGGCATCTGCCAAATGAAGTGTCTAAGACGATGATCACTCCAGTTTATATCGTTGAGTTTTTGCTATTGTTTAAGCTCACCAGAATGCTGATGAATATTATGGATTGGTAGACTAGCAGCCTGTCGGACTTAAGCGTCCGTAGCGAGGATTGCAAGAAATTGAG
>NZ_JAHHPN010000513.1:0-2716 GCF_024606325.1 Endozoicomonas sp. ONNA1 | reverse complement strand
GGGGGGGGGGGGGGGGCGCCACCAATTTATTCCCCGCGCCCGGCGGGGAGGGGGGGGGGGGGGGGGGGGCGGCCCCGTTCATTAGAGGTGTGTTGATCTCAGTGACCTTTGGGAGCAGCGATAACGTCTTCTGCCTGAAGCCCCTTATCCTTCTCCACCACGATAAATTCTACCCTTTGGCCTTCAGACAGGGTCCGGTGACCTTCTCCACGAATGGTACGGTAGTGAACGAAAACGTCTTCACCGTTATCCCGGGTAATAAAGCCGAAGCCCTTTGAAACGTTGAACCATTTGACGGTGCCTGTCTCTCTGCCGGAATCCATGATTTCCACCGGGCTTGTGGGATTAAGGGATTTCAGGTTGATTGCGACGTGCAACAGGACACCGGTCACAAGGAGCAGTGAGGATGGAGTTTCAGGTGTCTGGTGAGAAAACATCGCCCAGCCAATGAGCGCAGTCGCGGCAATCAGCATGAATGAAGCCAGTGCCTGCACGTAGGATTTCTTGCAGCGATAGACTGTCAGATAGCAGCCAAGGCAGAGGTGAATGAGTGCAGCGGTTAGTAACAGCATGGTGGCTGAAGCAATAGCCAGTGCACTACCGAGCAGCGCGTTAAGGATGGACCCTTCCACAATGAGTGCTGTCAGTGAAAGGATGCCTAAGATCATGTGGATAAATTTAAGATGTTTCAAGTACTGAGTCCTTTTGGTTGTTATCTATGTGACTGAAAAAATTGCGGATATCCGGCACGACTGCATGGATGCAGGAGCTAGACCAATGCGGGAGTAATTGCCGCAAAGGGCGGTCTATTCTCGTTCTGGCTCCTGCATACATCAACAAAGTTTTTTGTTGCAAGGCATCAATGAAGTGACTGCCTCCCGAAATGATGAGAATGCTTTGAAATCAGTAATGCGCTCAATTCATTGCGCATGCAAACGGGGCAACAAAAAACCACAGCGTAACTCTGCTGTAAGGATTAATGTAACGCCATTGTGCTTCTATCTCAAACTCTTTCTACGCAGCGTATATAGAGGGTTATAGCAATGCTTAAAGGGTGCAAAAAAAGACTACCACTGTAAAAAATCACTTGTTATAGTGATTTCAGATGTTTCAAAAGTCTGGTTTTACAGGCTCTCTGAGGTTAGGGAAGTTGAATGTCCGATATTTTGGACTTGCCTCGTGAAACATTCAATCAGCCTGGTGAAGTGGCAGATCGCAATCCGCTGGTGCGGAACAACCTACAGGGAAAAACCATCAGGAGAGTAATTGTATGGCAGCGAAGAAAGCCGCAGCTATCAAGGATAAGTACAGTAAAACCCAGATTCTTGCTGAAATCTCAGAGAGTACCGGTTTGAGTCGTAAAGAAGTTGGGGCTGTGCTGGATGAACTGGGAATACTGGTTGAACGTCATATCAAGAAGCGGGGCTGTGGCGAGTTCACTCTTCCGGGACTGCTCAAGATCGTGACCAGAAAAAAACCTGCTCAGAAAGCCAAGAAAGGCGTACCTAATCCATTTAAGCCTGGCGAGTTAATGGATGTGCCTGCCAAGCCGGCCAGTATACAGGTCAAGGTGCGTCCTCTGAAAAAGCTTAAGGAATACGCCGCTTCGTGATGACGCTGGCATCGATTCTCTGAGTTCTTTTCAGTCCGTCAAGGGGGGTAGAAAGCCTCCCTTTTTTGCGTCTGAAGTATTCGTTCGCGACGATTACTTTTTAATGGTGTGTTGATTTAAGTCAGTTCACCGTTTTCTTCAGGCAACAAAAAAGCCCCTGCTAGTGCGGAGGCTTTATAAGGTCGGTCTTTTGAAGATCGGATCAGAAGACAGCGACGTTGTACTTCAGGATGACGCGTGTGTCGGTCTTGACAACATCATCTACGCCTTTGGCTTCGACAGTATTGTTCGCGTATCTCAGGCGGGCAGTCAGACCTTCAACCTGAGGAATGGCGTAATTAATGTCCAGGTTGTACTCAGTTTCGTCCTCAGACTTTGCCTCACCCATGACGTAAATACCCTTGACACTCAGACCGTCAACGATGCCTTCAAAGTCATAACCTGCAGAGAAGCCCCAGGCTTTTTGACCATTGCTGTTGAAGTCAGAGATCTGGATGGAGTTATAACCGAAGTGACCGGTGTCATCGTCACCGCCTTCCCAGCCGAACTTGTAGGCACCTAAGTCTGTGCTCTCAACTTTGGTGTAAGCAACGCCAAAGTCAGCCTGCCCTACACCAGCAGATACTTTAAGACCATAAGTGTATTGGCCCTTGTCTCCGGTTGCTGGTTTGCTGTCGCCGGTGAGATCGACTTGGCCATATTGACCAGCCACACCCACTTCCACACCTTCGGCTTCAGTAGAGAAGCTGGCTTCGGTCAGGAGTTTCTCGGCAAAATTGCTCTGGCTGGCATAGTCGGCACTCAATTCAAGACCATTGCCAAAGTCGTAGGCGCCACCCAGCGTTTTTACAGCTTCACTGCTTCCGTTAACTTCGTAATCTTCAAAGCCTGACTCAGTTTTACCATTACCTTTGGTAATCCAGGCAGCATGAGCTGACAAACCGGATACAGTAATATCTGTATAAAAACCTTCACTAAGGCTTGGCAGTACACGGCTGTCAGAGTCGTTAACCAGTGGGGTATCCAGGAACATGCGTCCGTATTTCGCTACACCCATGTCAAACAGGTTAAACTTGATTGCGTAAGCTGTTTTGCCGTAGCTTT
>NZ_JAHHPN010000512.1:0-27179 GCF_024606325.1 Endozoicomonas sp. ONNA1 | reverse complement strand
CCATGCCCGGTATAATGAGTTCAGAGAACTGATGGCGATAGGGGCTTACAAACCCGGAGCAGATACCGAGCTTGATAAAGCTATTGAACATCGTCCGCAGATGGAACGTTTTTTACAGCAAAGCCGTTATGAACAGGTTGATCTCTCTGGTAGCATTCAACAACTGATAAATATCTGGCAGCCTGATCAGGTTGTTACCTCATGAGCAAGGCCCGGCGTCTGGAAAAAGCACAGTCCGCACTGGAAAAAAAGAGCCAGTTCACTGAAAGAGAGAAACAGCACGCAGAACAGAGTCTAGCCTCTCTCAATACCCAGAAAAAGCTGTTAAATGATGCCCGGAAATCCTGCGATAGTTGTCCGGGAGAAAAACTTTCCTCACTATCCTGCTGGAGCCGCAGTCAGTTTGTTGAATTGCTTGCAGATGTTTCTGTTTTGCTGGAAGAGAAGATTAAAGCAGAGTCTGGAAATCTTGAGCAAATTAACCAGCGGCTGGAAGAAGAACGCAGAATGACCAGCGGCGTTGAACATCTGAAAAACAAAGCAAACGAGCAACAGCAGCAAAAACAGCTTCGGGATGAACTTCAGGAGACAGACCGACTGCTGCAGCGCTCCCCTCGCTAATTCTGGCTTGCCTGTGTTAACCTGATATTTCGTCAGGTATTTTATGCAGGGAAGCATCTATGCCGCTTGTCATATCGCATTTCAGACCGCTTTTCAGATCATCCATCATCATCGCCTCTCTATTTTCTCCTCACACCTCTTCTGATACAAACCTTGCAAAAGAGATTGAACGCAGAGTGTATCAATCCGTTGAAAAAGAAGTGGCCGGTTTTATTCAATCGATTCCCGGTGCCCGCTATGAACTAAAAGTTCGCCCTCTTTCTTCCAGTAAGTCCCGAAGAACTTGCCAAGGCAATCTATCTGTCTCTGCAGGTTCCGGGACACGACCGCCTGTGGGGGCAGTCAAACGAATAGTAGAGTGCCCTGGTGAATGGCGAATGACAGTGATGGCTGAAAATAAAATTTTGGTACCCGTTATTCACAGTATCCGAGCACTGGCCAGAGGTCAGAGGCTGACCGCCGATGCTCTTCAGTTTCTGGAAGTCGATTACAGCAGGCTGAGAGGTCAGTTTTTTACTGAGATCAGTGAAATCAGGGGGAGAGTCATCAAACGCAGTATTGGTGCACAGAAACTGATTTCAGCCAATATGCTTGAAAAAGACTATGTGATTCGCAAGGGGGAAATTGTTCAGATTATTGCCGGCGGTAATGGATTAGAGGTTTCTATGTCTGGGGCATCTCTGGATGATGGCGAAATACACGAAACAATACGGGTAAGAAACCGGTCTTCCGGAAAAATTGTCCATGCAGAAGTGATCAGCACTGGGAAGGTTCGAATTCATCACTAATTTTTTTCTGAATACATTAATCAGCGTCTGATTAGGTGATTTATCAAAAAATTAATTAATCAGCAGATGATTTAGTCAGTAACCATTAAATTAACCCTTTCAGAGAATGATTTTATGAGCCGCGACATCGTTAATGCCCTTGTTCCGGGTACGTTACAGAGTAAAAACTGGTACCAGGCTTACCTGATTTTGCTTGGCCAGCTGTTTGCCTGGGCAAGGTTGTCGGAACTGGAGTTTTTGCCCGAGCGGGAGTTGCCAGACAAACATTCTGAACTCGAGCAGCTGTTCAGAGAAATCGGGCAGAGAAAAGTACCAGAGACTTTTGCCAATAGGGATCAACGTATCTGGCAAATAGCCTGGCAACAGGGAGATGAATTACCCGGACAGATCCCAGTCGATGAAATTACCCGAGCCTGCCACTCAGTGATGACCGCAAAGAGGCATAATTTACTGAAATACAATGAGATTCCTCTGGCCTTACATCATCGATTCAGACCACACTCCTTTGCATTGCCCGAAGCCATTGGCGGTTTGCTGCAAGCGTTGTCAGGATCAGGGGGCAGTTGTTATCTGCCCAATGCCGATAGCTTTATTTTGGGAGCGGATCTTGCGCTTACCGGTCAGGTTTATTCTGAGCAGTCCTCTATCAGTAAGTTGGATGCTCTGAGTGTTCTGATTAATCCGGATATTCATATTGCGCAGGGGCATCCGGTACTTGAGCCTGCTTTTTTTGAATCGGGCCAACTGCAAAAGTTTGATCATGGGGTAGGCCTTCTTACAGCAGACCGCCGTTACAAAGTGAATGAAGTCAGAGATATTTTCCAACGGCTGGATACCCGGGTTCGTAATGAAGAAATGCTTTTTATCCGTCATATGTTCTGGCGCTGTTCAGAGCAGGTTGTTATTGCTGTGTCAGGAGGATTTCTTCAGAAAAATACCGAGCATCATATTGCCTTTCGCCGCTGGTTATTAAAACAGAACAGGCTGCACGCTATTATTAAACTGCCTAAAGGACTGCTACCCGGGCGGGCCACACCACTCTACGTGCTTGTAGCAAAACGACAAGTTACTAACAATATGCATTTGATAGACGCCAGCAGCGATTATTTTAAAGCGACTCCTGTGCGCAAAAAAGGAGCAGCCAGAATTCAGTTGAATAATGTCGATGTCATTCTGGAACAAATGAATGAGGAAACGGCTAGCCCCCGTTTCTCAAAAAAAGTGGATAAAAGGCAGCTCATTCAGGGCAGTGTTATTCTCGATCCCGGACATTATTGTGCTGACACCCGACGCATTGATTTACTCGGCAAGCCCGTCGCTGCCACTCATTTAGAGTCATTGGTTGATATCATAAGAGCTCAGGCTCTACGTGATAATAATCTGGAAAAACAGACTTTTCTGGAAGTGACAGCCAATGACATTAATGAGGCTGGAGAGGTTGAGCACCCTGAAAAAGAAATTCATGTTGATGAAAAAGGGCTGAAACGAGCAAAACAACAATTACTGCGACCAGGAGATGTTCTTGTGGTCATTAAGGGACAGGCGGGGCGAATTGCCATCGTACCCGATGTCTGTGGATTAAACTGGGTGGCTAATCAGTCCTTTGTCATTTTACGACTAAAGCAAAATACTTATCTCAATAGTTCTATTGTTTTATTTCGGTTCCTGCGTTCACAAACGGGTAAGATATTGCTTGATAGTATTTGTACAGAAAGTCAGGTACCGTTTATTCATGGCAATGATTTAAAACAACTTCCTGTTCCCGAGTGGTCTTCCTTTGAACAGCAGCAGGCAGAACAGTCTCACAGAGAAATTCTCAAACTCTATGCCCAGGTTCGCTTTATTCGTGATAAAGCCCGAATGATAGAAAATGAACTGCTAAAAGAAGCTTGATGCCAGGGTACCCATAATCATGGCCCAGCCGTCTACCAGAACAAACAGCATCAATTTGAAAGGCAGCGAAATCATCTGGGGCGACAGCATAATCATGCCCATGGCCATCAGAACACTGGCAACGACAAGATCAATCACCAGAAAGGGAATGTAGATAACAAAGCCAATTTGAAAAGCAGTTTTCAATTCACTGGTCACAAAAGCGGGAATGGCGATGGAGAAAGGCGTATCTGCAACATTTATCGGTGGAGTGGTATCGGCAATTTGATAAAACAATTCCAGATCCGTATCTCTGGTCTGGCGCAGCATAAAATCTTTGACTGGAATGCCTGCCTGTTTTAAAGCCTCCATCAGTGTTAAATGGTCATCCAGATAAGGTTCAACCGCTTGGGCATAAACAACCCCAAATAATGGTTGCATTATAATCAGGGTCAGTGCCAGTGCTATACCCAATAAAACTTGAGTGGGCGGTGTCTGTTGTAAGCCCAGAGCCTGACGCAGAATTGCCAGAACAATAATAATCCGGGTAAAAGACGTCATCATTAACAGTGCAGCAGGAATAAAGCTCAGTGCCGTCATCAGAATCAGAATCTGAAGACTGGCGCTGTATTCCTGAGAATCACCATTACTGGTGACTGTCATTAATGGAAAGCCTTCCTGCGCCCAGATGGGTGACGAAGTCAGGAGCAAAGTCAGGCCACAAAGGGCATAGATCAGCGACCTCATAAGTACAGATCAGGCCAGTTTTTTCAGACGTTCTGATTCGCTGATTACATCCAGCAGGCGAATGCCGTACTTGTCGTTGATCACCACAACTTCGGCGTAGGCTACCAGAGTGCCATTGACTTTCACTTCCAGAGGCTCGGAGGCTTCTTTTTCCAGCTCAACAATTGAGCCTTTATTAAGGTGCATTAGCTCACCAATGTTTATTTCTGTGCTGCCCAGTTCCAGAGACAGTGTCACCGGAATGTCAAGAATCATGCCCAAGTCACTGACTGACTGCGGCAGGTTGTTGGTATCTTCTAACTCTCTGGAGGTGGTTTCTGATTCCAGACTGTCCTGAAGACTGACACCATCTTCTGCAGGTTGTGGCGAGGCCATTTCCTGCTCGTTTTCATTTTCTTCATTACTCATAAACGTCTCTTCCTCGGTCAGACTTTAGTCTGTCTCTTTTGAATACAGAGATTTAAGAATTTTCATGGCCAGCATATTATTCACAGTGCAGACGTCAGCACGGTAAGCTGGAATGCCTGCGAACTTGACCGTGACACTGCTGGGAATATCTGCCTGAATGATCTGTCCGGCTTTCAGCCTTAGCACATCGCGAAGGCTCAGCTTCAACTCGCATAATCGGGCAGAGACTTCCAAAGGCGCCTGCATAACCCCGGCCATCATGTTACGTTGCCAGGTGGGGTCCTGTTCAGTGAATTTAAAGGCCTGCAGCTTTTCTCTAACCGGTTCCAGAGCCTGATAAGGCATGATGATATGAAATGGGCTTTCCGTGGAGCCCAGGGAAATAGTGAAGCGACTCAACAGGATAATCTCGGTATCCGAGCGAAAAACGGTGGAAATGGGGCGGTTATGATTTTCAGCAAGGCGTATTTTGAAAGAAAGAATACTACTCCAGGCTTCGGTCTGATCATCCGCTGCAGATTTTAGCAGGCGTTCCATGATGCGAATCTCGGCGTTAGTCAGCTCCTCTTCATGGCTTTCGTGAAACTCGCCGGTACCACTGAAAAAAATGTCCACAAGAGAATATAAAAGCGGTGTCTCTATGGCCATGAAACCAGCACACTTCAGTGTTGTAGAGCGGTAGATATACTGCACATCAGGTATATCTTCCTGATGCAGATAATCACCGATTTGCAGGGAATCTACAGATTCAAAATGAACATCTACCGGTCGACGAAAAACAGCAGTGAGACTGTGACGAAATAATTGGGAGAATCGCCGGTAGATCAGTTCAAGGGTTGGCAAAAGGTCATGAATCTTATAATCCGGGTTTGTCAGATCATAAGTTGTCAGATCCTTGAATTTTGAAGGCGGGTGAATACGGCGAGTCTTTGTTTCACCCGATAGGCTGGATTTGGTATTGTCTGATAAAGATTTCCGTTCCATGGGAAATTCCATATAACTGGCTTATAACCAGATAATTCTTGTTATTAAAAAACATACCGCTATTAGCTGATAAAGACAATCAGCCAATCTTGCCTACCACAATGACTTCTTTATTTTCAGGGATTTCATTAAACGACAACACATGCATGCCCTCGGTACATAAGCGGGCATATCTGGCCATGGCCGGGCGAAGTGATGCATTGACCAGCATAACAGGCACTTTTCCTTCAGCAGCAAGGTTGGCAGAAACTTCTGGCATTTGAACCTGCAGTTGCTCCGCAATTCGTGGTTCAAGTGGCAGTGTGTCAGGGGAAAAGTCGTTACTCTGTCGGGCCTGTTGGTAACTTTGCATAATGATCTGTTCCAGCTCTGAGCTCATGGTGACAACCGGTATTTCAGAGGTGTTACCTACCAGGTTCTGAATAATGCTGCGCCGCAGGGCAATACGAACTTCAGAGGTCAGCAAGTGTGGTTCTGTAATCCGTTCAGACGATTCCAGCAGGGTGCTGGCGATGGTTTGAATATCGCTGACAGAGACATCTTCGGTCAGCAAATCTCTGAGTATCCGGGAAAACACACTCATGGATAGTTTCTTGGGAATAAGATCTTCAGCCAGTTTCGGGGAATAGTGCGTCAGCTTATCCAGCAGTTGCACCACCTCATCATGCCCAAGCAGCTCACTGGCGTGTTCATCAATAATTTTATTAAGGTGTGTAGCAATAACTGTCGCAGCGTCGACTACCGTGTAACCAAGTCCAACAGCATGTTCCCGCTCGGAAGTTTCAATCCAGAGTGCTTCCAGTCCGTAAGCAGGCTCTGAAGTGGCAATACCATTTATCTCACCAAACACTTCACCGGGATTGATCGCCAATAAACGCATAGGCTCAATCTGTCCTTCGGCGACAATGACACCCTTGAGCAAGATGTTGTAGCTGTCTGGTTTCAGGTTCAGGTTATCTTTCACGTGCACACTGGGAATCAGAAAGCCCAGCTCCCGGGATTGGGTTTTACGAATGCCTTTAAGTTGAGTGAGTAATTGTGCACCCTGTTTTTCATCTGCCAGAGGAATGAGTTTATATCCCAGCTCAAGCCCCAGGGTATCTACCGGGGGAATATCTCCCCATGACCAGGGTGTAGATTCACCAACATCTTCTGTATTGGCCTGAGTCGGGCTGGATTCGGGATCATCCTTCTGACTTTTGCTGGTCCACCAGGCCAGAAAAGCCACAATTAAGCCCAGGCTGAGAAAGGGCACATGGGGCATACCTGGAACAATACCTATCACCATTAAAATCATGGCAGTAAGGCCCAAAGCTTTTGGAGAAGAAAACATCTGCTCGGAAACCTGATGCCCCACATCTGCAGATTCAGAAACACGGGTCACCATGATAGCCGCAGAGGTGGACAGAAGCAGCGAAGGAATCTGAGCCACCAGGCCATCACCAATCGTCAGAAGAGAATAAACAGCAAAGGCTTCCCCGGCGGATAACCCCTGACCAATGGTGCCTATCAGCATTCCACCAATGATATTGATGGCAAGAATAAGCAGACCGGCCACAGCATCGCCCCGGACAAACTTGCTGGCACCGTCCATTGAGCCGTAGAAGTCTGCCTCCCGACGTACACTTTCCCGCCGGTCGTGCGCTTCCTGCTGATCAATAACGCCGGCATTGAGGTCTGCATCGATGGACATCTGCTTGCCTGGCAGAGCATCGAGAGTAAAGCGGGCGGTCACTTCAGAAATACGACCAGCGCCTTTAGTGACCACGACAAAGTTGATAATCACCAGAATAAAGAACACCACCAGTCCGACGACGTAACTGTTGCCAATAACGACCTCACCAAAGGATTGAATCACCTTTCCGGCAGCGCCATTGCCGGTGTGTCCATTGAGGAGAACGACCCGGGTCGATGCCACGTTCAGGGCGAGGCGCAATAAAGTGGAAACCAGCAGGATGGTTGGAAACACGGCAAATTCAAGAGGCCGAAGTGTGTAGATACTGACCAAAAGGATAAGCAGCGACAATGCGATGTTGAAGGTAAAGAATACATCCAGCATAAAAGGCGGCATGGGCAGTGTAACCATACCGAGCGTCATCAGAACGATCAGCGGAATCCCGATATTCAGGTTGCCGCTTTTGGGCGACATCATGTATAGCAGACGTTGAGCTTCCTTGATCATTGTCTCTTTTTATCCCATTTTTCCCGGAAGGCACTGGGGATTTCCGGTATTGGTAAATCGGGTGCCTTGCCTCTGCGTCCGGCCTGAAAGTCATTCAGATGATGGACGTAAGCCAAAATTTGAGCAACGGCCAAAAACAGGTCGTCGGCTATTTCCTGATTCAACTGTGTCGTATGATAAATCACCCGGGTTAACGTCGGAGACTGTACCACCGGTTTATTATATTCCCGCGCTACAGCACAGATGCGCAGGGCTACCCGGTCAACTCCTTTTGCCACGACATAAGGGGCTCTGGCCTTATCCAGATCATACTTCAGAGCTACAGCAAAGTGAGTTGGGTTGGTGATTATTACATCTGCTGAAGGAACGGCCTGCATCATTCTGCGGCCAGCAATTTCCTGTTGCTTCTCTCGCAGTTTTGAACGAAGTTCTGGCTGACCTTCAGACTCCTTCATTTCATCACGCATTTCCTTGTGTGTCATGCGCAGTTTTTTCATGTGGTTCCATCTTTGAAAAGGCACATCGATAAAACAGATCAGCAGCAGGGCGCTGACCAGAATTGTGATGGCCATGGCCAGATGGCTCAGCCCCTCTGACACTGCATGAACGAGCGGCAGCCGGTTCAACCAGAGTACATCCCGAAAGAACCACTGATTAATGAGCCAGAGAGAAAAAGCCAGCAGCGAGATTTTGGCAATGGACTTTAGCAACTCAATCATGGAGTTGGCAGAAAACATGCGTTTAATGCCTTTGAAGAAACTGATGCGTTCAGCCTTGGGTCGTATCTGTTTATTTGAGAATATCCAGCCTCCTAAAGCCGCTGAAGCGGCTATTGAAGCCAGAATGACAATCAACATAAAGGGCAGCAGGCCGGAGAAGCCCTGAGTTATGCTGATGATCAGGTGCTCCGTTAGCCAGCTTTCCTGACGCAATGCGTCTCTTTCAAACCTGAAGCTTTTGTGCATAACCTGAAACAGCTGGTCACGAATGAGCCCACCACTGAGCCAGAAAGCGGCCAGAGTTGAAGCCAGTAGGGCAAAGGTGACCAGTTCCCGGGATCGGGGGACCTGACCTTCGTCACGGCTCTTTTGAAGTTTTCGTTCTGAGGGTTCTTCTGAGCGTTCCCCGGTCTGTCCTTCTTCTGCCATCTTGAAATACCTAAAGAACCAGAGATCGTAGAATTGCCAGAACGGTCTGAGTCAATCGCGTGAAGACACCGTTCAGGGTCGAACTGATCAGCATCAGAATAAATATGCCTGCCAGCATGGTCAGAGGAAAACCCAGACTGAAAATATTGAATTGCGGAGCTGAGCGGTTCATGACACCAAAGGTGAAAGTGACAATTAATAAGGCAACAATGGCAGGTAGAACCATCAATAGTGCGCTGGCAAACATCCAGCCGCCCATGGCGGGCATTTGGTGAATATCCAGTTGACTGACAGAAAAGGGTGCAATGGGAATGGTATTAAAGCTCTCTACAACAATAGAAATGACGACCAGATGCCCATCAACCGCCAGAAACATCAGGAAACTCAGTAGCTGGAATACCTGGCTGATAACCGGAATCTGGGCGCCATTCATCGGATCGAACATGACCGCCATACCCAGACCCATCTGCAGGGAGAGCATCTGACCGGCGGAGGTGAAAATAGCGAAATAGATTTGCAGTACCATCGCCATTAAAAGCCCGACAGCCAGCTGTTGTGCAGTGATCAAAAGGGCTGCACCCGATAATGGTTCAACAGCGGGCACCGCAGGTAACATAGGGGCAACAATAATAGTGATGGCCATCGCCAGAATAACCCGGATTCTGGGTGCTACTACCTGGCTACTGATAATGGGCATCGCCAGAAAGAGTGCACCGATACGAAAAAATGGCCAGAGATACTGACCGATCAAGCCTACCACCTCAGAGAAGGTAAAGGTCCCCATCAGGCCAGCATCTCCGGGATAAATTCATACAACCGGAGAAACAGATCCATAAATTCCTGAATCAGCCAGGGGCCAGTGAGGCCTATAGTGACCAGTGTCGCCAGCAAACGGGGCAGGAAACTGAGGGTTTGTTCATTGATTTGAGTCGCTGCCTGCAGTGTGCTGACCACAAGGCCAACCAGCAGTCCGGGCATCACAATTACCGAGACCATCAGAACAATGAGGGTCAGCGCATCACGAAAAAGGTCTGCCACAACTTCCGGTGTCATGGGGTTTCCTCTGGATAAAAATAAATGCGTTATAAATATATAAAAACATTTTTTTACTTTAAAAACGACTTAAAGAAATGACAAATTTTGTTAAATATTCTCCTTACGCGATTAATTAAAAAAAACGGCAGCTCTATTTAAGAAATTCAGAATCCCTTCCGAGTGGTACTTATCAACAGGCAGTACGTTGAAGTAATCAAGCGATTAAACCTGAATAGGGAATTAGTAAAATGGCAATGACCGTAAATACCAATATCTTCTCTCAGAATGCCCAGCGTAATTTGGGTAAGACTGAGACGGGTCTTCAGACCGCCATGCAGCGTCTGTCTTCTGGTATGCGTATTAACAGTGCTAAGGATGATGCCGCCGGTTTGCAGATTGCGAATAAAATGGCTGCACAAATTGGTGGACTGGGTGTCGCTATCCGAAATGCCAACGATGGCATCTCCATGGCACAGACTGCTGAAGGTGCTATGAGCGAGATCACTAACTCTTTGCTGCGTATGAGGGATCTGGCTTTGCAGGCATCAAGTGGTACCTATGAGGCTGCTGATGTGACTGCCCTGCAAGCCGAATACGATGCTCAACTGGCTGAGATTACCCGTATTGCCTCAACGACTGAGTTTAACGGGACAACCGTTCTTGGTGCAGGTACTGTCGAAATTGCCGTTGACTATACCGATGCTACCACCAATAACATAGACCTCAATTTTACTGCCGTTGCGCTGACGGCTGTTACCTTTACCGATGCCGCCACAGCTCAAACGGCAGTGGGTGCATTGGATGTCGATATTGCCGCCTACGACGCTGTTCGGGCCAGTCTTGGTGCATCCCAAAACCGACTGACCACTACCGTCAATAACCTTTCAAATATCCGTGAAAACCTGAGTGCTTCCAGAAGCCGTATCGTGGATACTGATTTTGCTGCAGAAACAGCGAATCTGAGTAAGTATCAGGTCATGCAACAGGCCGGTACTGCTGTGTTGGCTCAGGCTAACGCTATACCTCAGAACATTCTGTCTCTGCTGCGATAATCGCTTCAGGACAGTTTGTAAAATTCAGTCAGCTTTAATGCTGATCGTCTTTGTGGGAGCTAACCAGCTCCCATTTTTTTATAGAGCTGTCTGTTATTCGGTTATGTTTCTCAAAGCAGTGCCGACTGAATAAAAGCAGGCATTAATCAGAGGCTGATTATGTTCAGTTTGAATGGCATTTTCTCGGGACTCGATGTGAGCTCCATGGTGAACGCTTTGGTGGAGGCTGAGCGTGCTCCGACCGAAAGCCGTTATGCCCGCAGAGAGGAGGCCTTTAACGTGGAACTCTCTGCTGTTGGGACGCTAAAGTCTGCTCTGGATGATTTTAATACCCAGATAGAAAGCCTGAACAGCATCAGTAAATTCAGTCCCAGGGCAGTCAGCATCAGTAATGAGTCAGTTCTGAGTGCAACTGTTTCCAGCAGCGCCGGGGCAGGCAGTTATCAGTTTTATGTGGATCAGCTGGCCACCCGCCATCAGACGGTATCCACATCTATTGCTTCAGATGCCACCGTTGGTTCCGGAACGGTCAACCTCTCGGTTAACGGTGAAAGCTTCTCTGTTGTTATCGAACCGGGAACAGAGAGCCTGACTGATGTACGTGATGCCATAAACAATGCTGCTGATAACTCCGGAGTGCAGGCAACAATTATCAATGAAAGCGGTCAGCAACGTCTTATGCTGACTAGCGAGAAATCTGGCGCAGCAAACACCATAACGAGTGATTTCAGTGGCCTTTCCGGTGGATCAGAAACTCTGGGATCCTTTACCGACTTGCAGGTGGCAGTCGATGCCAGCATACGGTTTGGTTCAGGGGCCTCTGCCATCACTATTACTTCCGAAGATAACCAGCTCGAAAATCTTATTGATGGCGTCACGCTTGATTTGAAAGCCGTCAGCACAGATCCGGTAACCGTAAATATTTCCATAGACAAAGACAGCCTGAAAGAGTCTATGCAGGGGTTTGTGGATGCCTGGAACAATGTTAAGTCTACCCTTGATAACCTGACGGATTTCAACGGTATTACAGCGGGGCCTCTTAATGGTGATGCCCAGGCCCGGGCTATTGAGGGACAGTTGAGAAGTGTCATCAGCTCTTTATACGGTGAAGACGGTGACACATTCAGAACGCTCGGGCAATTGGGGCTGACAACCACCGAAGACGGCTCGTTAAATCTGGATTCCGATAGTCTGGATGAAGCTCTGGCTAACAACTTTGATGAATTGGCAGAAGTGCTGGCCGGTGAAGATGGCTTAATGAGTCAACTGGCAGCCGTTCTCACACCTCACCTTGAAAGTAGCGGAACGCTTGACAGTCGGGAAGACAGGATTAATGAAGGCTTGAGTGATATTGAAGATGATCGTGCCGCACTGGAGTTGAGACTGGAACGAACCCGCAGTTATTACCAGAATCAGTTCCTGACGATGGAAAGTATTCTGGCATCACTGAGTGGAACCAGTGATTGGATCACCAGCAGTCTGAATAGTCTGAATAACAATAATTCCTGATCATGGAGGGGTCATGAAGCAAAAAGGTCTGGGTGCTTATAAACAACAGGAAAAAGCAGGTGTAGAAGCGTCTGATTCTGTTCAGCTGGTGGGTGTGTTGTTTACTAAACTGATGGACAATCTGGCTAAGGCAAGCCACTACATTGAGCGAAAAGATTTTACCAACAAGTCGGATCGACTCTCCCTTGCCATCGAAATTCTGCTGGTACTGGAACAGTCACTGGATTTTCAAAAAGGCGGTGACTTAGCCGACAATCTTCAATCGTTATATCTCTATTGTATTAGACGTTTAACAGATGCCAATACAGGTAATGATGTGTCCGCTATCAGTGAAGTGATGGGGCTGTTAAAAGAAATTCAGGAAGCCTGGACTTATATTTCCACACCTCAAGCTGCGATGGCAACTATCCAGTAACGGGGCGGTTTGAATGGAAAATCAGGGACTGCCAGTTTTTTCGTTGTTATCTTTGTCCGGTTCGGTGCCGTCGGTTGAGGGTGCCCAACCGCAGGTCATGGCGGCTGCTCAGGCAGCTACAACCTCTTCAGAGTTGACGTTTGACACCATTCTTCAACAGTTTTCCTCAATAGAATCTGCAGCCACAGAGTTAGTCTCTCCAGAGCTTTTATCTCCGGAGCTTTTATCTCCACAATTGTTGCCTGTTAATTGGCAGGCAAAATCAGATGTGCTTTTGGCAAGCCCGGGGGCTTCAGAACGGACAAAGCATTTTCCCGTTACACACTTGCCAATAGTGACAAGCGAGAAAAAACCTGAACAGGCCACTGTGGAGATAAAAAATACCTCTTTAACAGAAGGGGTAACTGAACGACCCGATTCAAATGTGTCAATGCCCATAAAGGCTGCAAAACTCCAGCTGCCTGTCCGAACCCGGGCATCAGAGGTCTCTTTGACTCCGGTTATCACCCAGAGGGCGACTCAGGCTCAAAGACCATTAACGGATGTTAATCAGGTGTTGGAGGTAAATCACCAAACAGAAAAGCTCAGGCCGGAAGTCACATTAAAACCGGATCAAATCCTGGCAGAAGCCAAAGTGCCGGAGATAAAAAATCACAATGGAATAAAAGAAATTCCAGCTCCGCAGCCTCTGTTCAATCTTGAAATGGAGCGAAAGGCCACTCTAAAAACAGTGCCTGTATTGATGCAACAATCTGAGTCAATAACGGCCATTGCTCATCAGGCGCCACAACATTCTGTTTCAATTCAGATGACTGAGCCATCATCAGCCGCTCAGTCACCTCTAGTTAAACAACCTTTCCTGCAACCTGAACTAGCCCAGCGACCGTTTGGGCAGACAGTGGTCCAGATGATTAAGCAGGGTGAGCAGAAAATGGAGTTTCGCTTAGACCCACCGGAATTAGGCCGGGTAACGCTGACTGTGAGCGTTGATAGAGACGCTGTCAGCCTTCAGGCGATAACGGCAACACCGGCAGCCAGAGACTTGTTGCTGCTTCATGGCGATCGCCTGCGGGAAGCTCTTAATAGTGAATCACTGACTCTGGGGCAAATGTCAGTGGATGTGGGTAGCCAGAAAGAGGCCGATACATCGGAACAATCTTCAGAATACCTGCCCACCGCCGATGGTTGTCATGAATCAAAGGGTTATCAGAGTGCCCAGGAACAATTCAGGGTTCATGGCGGCAGATTATTGGATCATTTCGTTTAACAGATCATCGGAAAAGGAGTTTTTGGACTCATGGCAGATGAAAAGGAAAGCAGTGCCTCTGAAGACAAAAATTCAGGCAACAGCAAGTTATTAATCATCATCATTATTCTTCTGGTGCTGTTGCTGGCTGGTGGTGGCGGTTTTGTAGCAATGACAATGATGGCTCCTAAAGAGCAACCGCAACAGCAACAGCAACAGCAACCGCAGCAACCAGTGGCAGCATTGGCGCCACCCAGTTTTATGATGCTTGAGCCGTTTATTATCACTCTTAAAAGTGATGCCCGACCTCGATATATGCAGATAAAACTGTCATGGATGGTACGGGATGAAACGGTGATCGCAACACTGGAAGCTTATCGGCCACTTATTCGTAATGAAGTCATCAACTACCTGGGCTCTCTCTCTTATGAACAGGTTAAAGCCGGGGGCGTCACAGAGATTATCCGCGCTGAAACGCTGGCAAGAGTGAATGCACTGCTGGACAAAGAGAGGGTGGGAGCAAGGGTGGATGACTGTCTGATTACGGATCTTGTGATTCAGTAGCAGCTTAGTGGCAGACATGCAGCAAAAAGGACTTAACGCTTATCGCCAACAGGCAGGAAATCAGCGGGATGTTCTGGTTAAGCAGCACTTGTCCCTGGTTAAGAAGATTGTGCTGCATCTGGCCAGCAGTCTGGGCAGCAACATCTCCCGGGATGATCTCTTGCAAGCAGGCATGATGGGTCTGCTGGATGCTGCCAGTCGTTATGATCCGGGTCGCAAAGTCCCCTTTGAACAGTTTGCCAAAACCCGGATTCGAGGCGCAGTGATTGATGAGCTACGACAGTGGGACTGGCGCAGCAGAACAGACCGGGAACACGGGCAGAAAATCAGTAATGCCATCCAGAAGTTAAATACAAACCTGGGACGGGCTCCGTCCGAGTCCGAAATTGCAGAAGAACTTGGCGTCAGTCTTGAGCGATACCACCGTATGTTACAGGGCAGTAGTTCCGACAGTCTGTTGAGTCTGGATGGGCTGATGCAGGGTGAGTCTGACAGCCGAATCATAGAGATCAATGATGACGACTCTGTAGAAGTGGTTGCCATGGGTGGAGAGCGCAGTAAAGCTCTGGCAAAAGCATTACAGGAGCTGCCGGAACGAGAGCAACATCTGATGAATCTTTATTACGTTCATGAACTGAATATGAAAGAAATTGGAGAAGCTTTGGACCTGACGGAGGCCCGTATTTGTCAGTTACACCGTCAGGCTGTCTTACGATTGCGCTCGCTGCTGGAAGAATGGAACAGGGACTAATGCTATGAAAATCTTGGGGCTACTGATCCAGCTTGGCTGCATCTTTGGTGGTTTTATGGCTGCTGGTGGTGAAATGGCGGCTATCTGGCAGCCCGCAGAAATAGTGATGATTGGTGGTGGAGCATTGGGGGCATTCATCATTGCCAACCCAACTAACGTTGTGAAAGCGGCGGGACGGCACTTGGTTTATACCGTCAACAATTCAGGTTTTAATCGTGAATATTATGATGAGCTGCTCTCCCTTATGTATACATTATTTAATATGGCGAAAAAAAAGGGGGGGAGTAAGGCCCTTGAAGAGCACATAGAAAACCCTGAAAACAGTGATGTTTTTTCAAAATATCCTCTGATTATGAAGACGCCTCATATCTATAACTTCATTGCTGAAAACCTCAGGCTGTCACTGGTAGACGGCATTGAACCCCACGAATACGAAACCATTATTGAGGAAGAAATTGAATCCATGGAGTCAGAAATGATGCGTCCGGCAGATGCTCTGCAGCTGATTTCGGATGCTTTGCCGGGCTTCGGTATTCTGGCAGCAGTATTGGGTATTGTTATTACGATGGGCGCGATAGATGGCCCGATGGATCAACTGGGCAGATTGATTGCTGCGGCTCTGACAGGGACTTTTCTTGGCATATTTATGGCCTACGGACTGGTTGGACCATGCGCAACGGCCATTGGTCACTCAATCAATCAGGAAATAAGAGCATTTGAATGCATTAAGGTGGGGCTGGGCACTAACAAGTCCGGGTTTCCTCCCATTGTTTCAGTTGATTCTGGCAGAAAAATGCTTTTTTCAGACAAACGACCCACTTTCGGTGAACTGGAAGAGTTACTGGACGGCCAATGAGCAAAGGTCATGTTATTGTCATCAAAAAGAAGCATGGCGGTCATGGTGATGGTCATCATGGAGGTTCATGGAAAGTAGCCTTTGCTGATTTTGCCATTGCCATGATGGCTTTGTTTCTTCTACTGTGGATTATGAGTGCCACTGATAAGGAGCAGAAGAAAGCCATTGCGACCTATTTTGAAGATCCGGGCTCATTCCGCCATCCAAGCAGCTCCAAGCCCATTAATTTTGGGGTAGCAAATACTGTGGTGGATATTCCCAAACCGGGGCCAGGCAAACAAGGCAGGGAAGACACTGAAGTTATTGCTGACCAAAACACCAAAACACTGAATAACACGCTGATTTTCGACAAGCTGTCCGATGAATTACAAAAATTGATCGGTGGCAGTAAGTCAGCCGGAAGATATGAAGATTACATTTATTTGGAGGAAACACCGGAAGGCTTGCGCATTGTCATTCTGGACAATAACAAGCGGGATATGTTTGAAAAGGGGAGGGCGAGACTGCAGCCATTTTTTCAGGATTTACTGCTTGAACTGGCCCCTATTCTGAACAAACTTTCTTTCAACCTCATGATAAGCGGGCATACTGACAGCTCTGGCTTTCAGAGGAATGACTATTCAAACTGGGAGCTGTCATCAGCCCGGGCTCAGATTGCAAGAAGAACGCTGGTTTTCGGAGGATTAGAAGAGTCCCGGATTATGATGGTATTGGGTATGGCTGACCGGGTATTGCGCAACCCTGAAAACCCTGAAGCCAGCTCCAATCGTAGAATTGAAATTCTGCTCCTGGCAAAAGATATGGAAGAGCGGATTGAAAAGATGTTTGCACCCATTGAAGAAGGCACCCAAAAGCTGAGCGAAGGAGACTCACGGAAAATGCGCAAAGCGCTCGAAAAAGCCAAAAGTAATCAACTCCCGGAAGAAATGAAAGACAATATAGAATGGGGCAATTAGTTACCTGCCCAATGAGCCAGAAATATTCGATTCCGTCAGTTACTCAGATTTTCTTATCGATGATTTTTTTAATGATACGAGAGACGGCCACAAAGCCAAACGTAGCCGTCACTACGGTCGTGGCACCAAAACCACTGGCACAATCCATTTTTGTTGACCCCAGATCCGAAGGTTTCTGCTGGCATACCGTTCCATCGGGCTGAGGATAAACCGCCTGTTCTGAAGAAAAGACACAATCGACACCAAACTTCCGCTTGTTGTTTTTAGTAAAGCCGTGGAAGTCTCTCAGATGATTTCTGACTTTTTTTGCCAGAGGGTCGTGCCAGGTTTTGGTGAGGTCGGTAATCTGTATCTGGGTGGGATCGACCTGACCACCGGCACCACCGGTTGTGATCACTGGAATCTTGTTTCTTTTGCAGTGATGAATCAGGGCAGCCTTGATTCTGAAACTGTCTATGGCATCCAGTACATAATCGAAGTCCTGACTGATCAGCTCAGACACATTTTCGGTTGTTATAAAGTTTTCAATGACATGGCACTGGCAGTCCGGATTAATGGACTGAATGCGGCTGGCCATCACTTCACATTTGGACTGACCAATCGTTTCGGTGGTGGCATGGAGTTGACGGTTGATGTTAGTGACACAAACATCATCCAGATCAATCAGAGTAATGCTGCCCACCCCGGTTCTGGCCAGAGCCTCTGCTGCCCAGGAGCCGACTCCGCCAATACCTATGACGCAGATATGGGACTGTTTCAGCCTGTCTACGGCATCGCTGCCATAGAGACGGCGGCTGCCTCCAAATCGGGCGTCATAGCCAGTGGTTGAATGTTCCGAAGCAACTGTCATAAAAAGAGTCCGAGAGCCTTTGGGTAAAAATCTTACAGGTCATGAATCCGGGCGCAGGATTATAATACTGACATCCTCTCTTGTCATGGAGCCGGTTGGCCCGGGAGTATCGGATGACTCAAGTATTGCGATCTCTGGTGGGGGATATTGGTGGTACCAATGCCCGTTTTGCTCTGGTGAATCCTGACAGTCTGGTGCTGGAAGGTATTCAGACAATGTCGAGTATTGATTATTCCGATCTTGAAGATGCCGTCCGGCTCTACCTGAAAAATCAGGGCGTTGAAACCATTACCAGAGTTTGTCTTGCCGTTGCCGGTCCGGTCGTGGACGGAAAAGTCAGTTTCACTAACAGCCACTGGAAAATTGATCAGCAACAGTTCAAACAGGACTTTGAATTGGAAGTGATGGCGCTGATCAATGATTTTGCCGCGCAGGCTTTGGCGGTTCCTCACCTTCCTTCAAACGAACTCATGCCTGTTGGGCCTGAGTTGGACGTTGATCCTGATGCCGTCAAGCTGGTGATCGGCCCGGGAACCGGTCTGGGGCTTTGTGGATTAATCGAAACCCCTGTGGGTTGGCAGGCTCTGCCCGGAGAAGGCGGCAATGCCGACTTTGCACCTTCTACGGAAAGAGATATTAGTGTCTGGCGATTCATCCGAAAAGAGGTTGGGGGGTTGTTGGGGGTTGAGAGAATACTCTCTGGCTCAGGTCTGGAATTATTGTATGAAGCGCACTCCAGTCTCGATGGTCGGATGGATAAACTACAGGCGGCAGATATCACGGTTCAGGCTCTGGAACAAAATGATTCTCTGGCCTATGAAGTGCTGGACCACTTTTTTGAGATTCTTGGCAATACCGCCGGAAATGCGGCACTGATCCTGGGAGCAAGGGGCGGTGTCTATATTGCGGGTGGAATTATCCCAAGAGTTAAAAAACTGTTTGCCAGAGGCACATTCCGGAAAGCTTTTGAGAACAGGGACAAGATGAAAGGTTACATGTCAGGCATACCGACATCGCTGATACTGTCTGAACATCCGGGGTTAACAGGAGCGGCGGCCTATTTGAACTGTTCAGGTTATCATTGAAGTCAGCTGTCTTCTAAAAGTATCCCCAGAGGTTGTGGATAAGTCTGGGATTAACCTTTGGGTGGTTTTCCGAACTTCAGGGAAATAACAAACTGCAAATAAGTGGTTAAAAAACGATCAATGGTTGGTTGAAAGCACTCACCAGATCAGGCTGCAATAGTCAGCCTGACACCCAGCGCTTTCAGCAGGCGATGTATGGTATCCCAACGAGGTTGAGCCTTGCCATTGAACGCTTTGTAGAGGCTTTCTCGGTTGAGCCCGAACTGTTTTCCGCTATTGCGGCGTTGATAACGGTATCAAAGTAATCAAGACCTGCTGCACTGCATGCCGCTCAGTAGAGTCTATCAGCCCCAAACTTTTGGCTGTGTAGTATTTAAGCTACAATAGAGGCATGATTACAGTCAAACAACATGGTGTTTTCAGAAGATGGCTTAAAGCTTTGAAAGATCCGAAGGCCAAAGCATCCATATTATCGAGAGTGAAGCGCTTGGAGTTCGGATTATCTGGGGACGTGAAGCCTGTTGGAGGTGGCTTAAGCGAGTTGAGGATTGATACAGGCAAGGGCTACCGTGTCTATTTTGTGCGTCAAGGCAGTGAGCTGATTATTGTATTTTGTGGAAGTCAAAAGAAAGATCAACAGAAACAAATAGATCTTGCCAGAGCGCTATATAAAGATTGGAGAGCTAATAATGGATAGTAAAATAACAGACTTTGACCCTGCTGAGTTCCTTGATAACGATGAAGCTATTCAGTGTTACATAGACGAGGCGATAGCAACTGGTCATGCTGGCTTTATTGCCGACTCACTGGGCGTTGTGGCCAGAGCTAAAGGAATGAGTAAACTTGCAAAAGAAACCGGTTTGTCTCGTGAAAGCCTCTATCGTTCGCTGAGTGAAGAGGGTAATCCAAGTCTGAAAACTCTTCTGGCTGTATGTAAGGCTCTGGGAGTTTCTATGAATATCGGCAAGCCTTTGCGGGTATAAGTTTATTGTTCAAGGTTAGAGGTATGCGCCAAATACAAGAAAAAAAGGCTGCATAATTGCAGCCTTATCTTGATCATAAGTAACATATTATTGCCTGGGATTTTTTTAACATACCTCACTCAACCCCATGGCATAAAACCCGCCTCTCTGTTCATTTCAGATTACGGATTACCACCAAGCCTCAAACTGCACACCATATGTCCAGCCGCTGGCGTCTGTGCCAAAGGTGTTCATGATTTGATCTGGTGTGGTTCCTGTATCGAAGTATGAAAGACCTGCCGCACTGCATGCTTTTTCAGCGGCTTCAGATGCTTTGCAATCAGTATTGTCAAAAGCGTCCCAATCTGCGTAAGTGGCAAATACTCTGATCACTGGTCTGACAAAGGCTCCAAATTTAGGATGGAACTGCTGCGCAATGGTAAACTTCAACAGCTGGCTATCAAAAGAATTATTGTCAGCAGGCAAAGCTGATGAATAATAGGCATTCTCTACTTTGTCCCATCCCAGCTCGATAGCAGTACTGGTGATTTCGGTCCATTTCCAGATGGGTCTGATACCTGCAGTCAGCCAGGTTTTCTTGTCAGGCAAGGAAGCATCCAGTTTTTGAGCTTCTTCGTCGTATTCCACCTGAGTCCAGGCTGCAACATACATGATGTCCATCTGGTCACTCAGAGAGAATGAACCATGGTCAAGCACCCGATAGAGCTTGTTACCCTCAAACCACTCTGCTGTATTGATAAAGCGGCCGGTTGAGCCAACGCCCGGACCCGTCATGGCATCGCTGGCGTATTGCACTGCAAACTTGTTAAAGCCATCCAGAACCTCCCAGGTCAGCTCAGCTGTAACCAGCCATCCGTCTTTATCAAAAAGCTCCTTGTTTGCAATATTATCAGGAGGATTCCCCTTCCCGTAATCAACTCCCAGTTCAAGGCTGAGGTTGTCCATAAGTCTCAAATCTTTCAGTCTGAGATCAATGATATCTGTTTCAAGATTGGCTTTATTATTGGGATTAGTGATATCGAAATTAACTTCGGGTGTATTTCTTAGCCAGGCAATATCAAACTTGCCTATGCCAACGTCGATATCCTGAATCCCGGCACCGGGGCCAGAAACATCCCAGTAGTACCAATCGTTCATATGAACATCATGTCTCTGATAAAAGCGTTTGCCGGCCCAGAGCATGGCCTCCGGCATACCTTCCATGATATTCCTGGCCTGTAAGTTGACTTCTCTAAGGGCAAATTCGTTGTTGCCATAATAATCGTCGCCTGTTCCGGGCATTTCCCAGTCATTGTTCTGAAAAACTTTGTAGGCGATATTGGTATCCAGCCTGAACGAAGTGTTGTTATCATCCGACAGCTCAGCACCGAGCTTGAGCTATGTGTAAGTTTCACACTCGTTACCCAGACGATATTTGGCGGGTGCTCCTGCCGCTTTAAAGCAGGCCTGATCTCCTCCCTCTGCTGAACGACCTATGCCCGAGCGGGCATAGCCATGAAAATCAACATTGACTTCTTCAAAGCCCCAGGAAAGCGCAGGGAGGGAAGCGAGAGAAATAACTCCAATACTGCGACCCAGAGCAGACAGAGTACTCTGTATCCGAATCATTGCCATTTACCTTGTGTGTGTACGACAGTTGACCAGAGCTAACCGTTGGCTAAGCTGCTCTGGTCTGTTGCCATGAAGATGCGGTTTTCCCGAGTTTCGGAGCCATTTCATGTTCATGGCGGCTTGAGTAAATAAACCGAATGGATCTGAGAATTATGTTTTCGGTGTACCCGTAGGAAATCTAGACCAGAGATTCACAATCAGCAAAGTAATTAAGAAAAAAGAGGAGTTAATACAGTTTTTTATCCAGCCTGGCTCAAATACGACTATGTTTGCAGACAGGCTCCCGGAGCCTGTGCAGCAATACTGTAACTGAGAGTGAAAAAATGCTGCATTTTATTGTTGATCGTGAATTCAGGTATACAGTTTATGAGTTTACTGAGAGGTATCGAAATATTCGGTACTGGAAATGGCCGAATTAAAGGATTATTAAAGGGGATGTTTTATAAAGAACGACAAGTGTCTGGCGTGATGAAAAAACAGTTTCTTTTCGCGTGTATTCTTGCCCCTGTCATAACCCTGATGGGCTGCTCTCATTTTAATAGCCGGGAAGAAACAATAAAGCAGCCTGACTCAGAAGGTAAAGTGTACAACTCAGTTAAGGACATTACTTGTCATCCATTAAGGTATCCTGCCGACAAAAAACAGGCTCGCATTGTCGTTAACGAGTTCACTTCAAGACTAAAACAATCCTCCGGAGAAACTCCGGTTCTGGCTTTCAGTCTGCCGCAAACGGGCATTCATAAAGTGACTATAAACAGCTATGTGGTCAAGGATGATGATAAGGAACAGCTGTTCTATCCAGCGGTTGCACTGCTCGATCAGTCTCATAACATCATAGCCAAGGTACCTGAACGTCAGATCAAGTATAAAAAGCCAGGGCTTACCAACGCTGAAAGTATTGAAGCTCAATTCACCATCGATAATGACAAGCTTTCCAGCGAACAGGCAGTTTGCATGCTTGTCTATACCACCGATGAACTGAGGAAAGGGAAAACAACCTTAATGAATGAGGCTAAGGAATATGCCAGAGCTTACGGTGTTGTTGCACCGCCGGTGCCTGATCCTGTCGCTATTCATGGCAATGCAGGGCATCTGGCCATCAGTATAAAAAGTTCAGAGGTGGCTTTTGCTTCAATGCCCAATATTCCTTTAGCTACCTCTGCTGCTGTGATACCAGGAGCCTTGTCAGTGGAAGAGGATCCTTTTACAAAAGAAGTCCGGCAGCATTATGTTGATGCTGTTAATAAACACCTTAAGTCATGCGATATTGCAAGGGCTATGCTTGCAAGAGCTGAATTGGGAAACACTCTCAGGGATACGGAGGAATACTTTGTCGAACAGTATGGTAAGCCCGCCGATAAACTGAACTCCCCCAAAACTCCCGGTTTTGAAGACGGTTATACCGAGTATGCCGGGAAAGTCTTGTATCACTATCAATTGCAGGTATACGACTACCTGAAGACCGGTCAGGGTGCTGCAGCATTGAAGGTGATTGATCAAATCAAGGCTACCCTGGAAAAAGTGGATCAGCTGTTTGACCGATAGCCTTCGAAGACAGTTCGCTTGAGCTTGTCGACGTTTCGACAGGCTCAGGACGAATGGGTGTGTCAACATTCTATCGGACAGTGGCGGGAATCTTGATATATCTTTAAATAGCCCTGAATTTGTAAAAGACATTGTTCAATTAATTGTTCAGGTAATACTGTTATGAATGTAATCTCTTACTCCAAAGCCAGAAACAATCTGAAGTCGCTGCTTGATCAGGTGGCCGAAGATGCTAACCACACCATTATCCACCGGCGGGAAGGTGAGGATGCGGTGGTCATGTCACTGGACAGCTACAACAACCTGATGGAAAACCTTCATTTAATGTCATCTTCGAACAACATAAAACATTTGAACGAATCTATTGCCCAAATTGAGGCAGGTTAGGTTCCAGAAAAAGGCTTGATTGATGGCGAGGCATAAGACTAAGCATAAAAGGTTGATATGTTGGTCAGAAAAAGTCCGGAGTGATTATCTTTAAAGCCTGCCGTTTCCACTATTAAAGCAGCCGCATACATTTTTATACTTTGGTTGTGCTAAACCTAACCGCCCTTTCTAATCACTGACATATTGTTAAAAAACGACCGGTTGGATTCATCAGCAAAAATATTCTCCAGAGTGTCGGTTAACTTCCTGCGCCAGTTTGGATACTCTTCGCTGGTTCCCGGAATATTCACCGGGGATTCGATCTGTAACACCTCTTCCAGCTGAATCACTGTGATTTTTGATGCTGTCTTAGCCAGGTAATAATGAACTTTTTCCATTAAGTCCCTTGAGTATTCCATTGTGGAAATATCCTGCGGGTTCATGCCTTCAGGAAATTCATGGACGTTCGCAAGTGTTTTCAGCAAAGCCAGCTTTTCTCTGTGTCTTGCCTCTTTTTCTTGCTGAGCCCGGTTGTGATCATAAATGCCCAGTTGCAGGCGCAAATCCAGATCGAGGCAATTCCACCAGGCCTTCAGAGGAGGGATGTCATGATTACTGACACAGGTCAGAGCCATGGGTTTGTAATCCTGAGGTAGCGTGAAATGATCACCCAAACACTCGAACAGAGCCACTTCATTGGAGTAAAACAGGGCAGGAGGCAGAGAAGCTTCGATTTCAGGTGGGACGGTCCCAAGATCCTCTCCAAATACCAGACACTGACGACGATGGCTTTCCAGTTTGATAATGCCCAGAAAGTCATTCAGAGGATAATAGACATAGGCGCCATAATCAGCCGTTTTGCCTTTGGGGCACCACCAGAGCCTTAGCAGACCCATGACATGATCAATTCTCAAAGCCCCGCAGTGGTTCATATTGGCCTGAACCATTTCAATAAAGGGCTGGTACTGCTGAGCGATGAGTACCTGAGGATTAAAGGGAGGTAAACCCCAGTTCTGTCCCTGGGGCGCTACACCATCCGGGGGCGCACCAACGCCTGCATCCAGACAGTAAAGGTCGCGATGACTCCAGACATCGGCGCCGCCAGTGTCTGCGCCTACTGCCAAATCACGATAGATGCCAACCAGCATACCGGCTTCAATGGCCGCTTCCTGAGCTTTGGTCAGCTGATCTTCAGCCAGCCACTGCAAGTACATGTAGTACTGAATGCGTTTTCGGTTATGGCTGGCAAACTCTTTGACGGCACCGGATTCCGGGTTCTGGAACTGTGACTCCCAGCAAGGCCATCCCCAGTTATTGATGTCCAGCTTTTTGTAGTGCTCATAAATAGCTTCATAAAGGGCATGTCGCTCCAGAGCGGGGCCACGGTTTCTGCAAAAGTCCAGAAAAGCTTTTCCCCGCGAGCTTTCGGGGCTCAGGTGTTGCTTATGGAAGTGATCAAACAGTGTGTTCAGAAAACCAAACTTCAGCCATGCTACCAGACTGTAGTCCACATACTCTTCGTCTCTTGCCTGTTGCAGTTGTTCTTTGAACTCAGGATCTTCAAATTGTCTCTGAGCTTCTTCACATTCCCTGAAGTCCGTTATGGCCGTGATATCGATATACAACGGATTAATAAAGGTTCGGCTCGATGGGCTGTAGGGGCTGGCATGAAGAGGGTTGGCCGGGTACAGGGCGTGAATAGGGTTCAGGCCGACAATGTCTGCGCCCTGTTCCGCCAGTTGAGTCGCTAACTGACTCAGGCCGGAAAAGTCACCTATGCCCCAATCATGATCGGTTCGAAGAGTGTATAACTGGATAGCACAGCCCCATAGTTTATTTCCACTCCCAAGTCTCTCAGGTTCATAGCAGGTTTCAGGAGCAATAATGATCAGAGCGCTGTCTTGCATCTTGTCACTTTGCAGAGAGAGCCGGTGGTAGCCAAGGGGTAAAGCATCCGGTAAGTTGAACGTCAAGTGGTGGTAGGTTCTTCCCTCAAATGTGCGACTGGCCTCTATGGGCATATCGCTGGTATTCAGGGTCAGAGAGTGGTGGCCAGCGGTTTCCAGTATTATTTCACCTTCGAACAGATGACCCAGCTGCTGATCCTCAAGGTACAGGCTGACCTGATAGCTTTGACCTTTAGTGAAGACTGACACGGGATGGAGTGGTTGCTGCCACTTTTGCTGTTCAATGTCTGCTATCGCTTGCTTTATCGAGTCGTCAGATTCAACGTTTAATCCCATGGCACCAAGAATCGGCAGTTTGTATTCAGTGGGGACGCTGACTGGCTTACCCGCCCAGTCACTGTATTCTCCGGAAACGCGATAGTATCGGGCCAGCTGCTCAATCAGTTCAGGATCAGACATAGCGGTCTCTCTCACAAGTCGTAGGCTGGCGCCCGGGTACGACGAAAAGCTATGCCCTCAGCATTGAAGAGGTGACAAAATTGGACCGGAAGCTCAATTTTCATCTTGCTGCCTGCTTCACGCTTTTTCGAGTCTTCTACCCGAACAATGAAGTTTTCTCGAATGGTATCGTGGCTCATGTATATGTAAGATTCGGCTCCCAGACGTTCCAGCGTTTCGACCTTGCCTTCAACCGCATTACCGTTGTCTGTTTCAGCCAGAGCATCTTCCGGTCGAATGCCCAAGACGACCCGCTCACCCTTGTTGGCACCCTGACTGTCAACGTTAGCCCGTAGCATTTCCCCGGTGGTCAACTTGAGTCGTGTTTCGTTGTTGCCGGTTTCTTCAATAAAACCATCAAAGAAATTCATTTTGGGTGAACCGATAAATCCGGCAACGAACAGGTTGGCAGGTTGGTGATAAAGTTCCAGTGGCTTCCCAACCTGCTCCAGGTTACTTTCTGCTCCCTGAGCCAGAGGACTCAGGACAACGATCTGATCTGCCAGAGTCATCGCTTCAACCTGGTCATGGGTAACGTAAATAGAGGTTGTTTGCAGACGGTTGTGCAGTCGGGCTATTTCCTGCCGCATCTGAACCCGAAGCGCGACATCGAGATTGGACAGCGGCTCATCAAACAAAAACACCCTGGGCTGCTGCACGATGGATCGGCCGATAGCCACCCTTTGTCGTTGACCTCCGGACATGGCTTTTGGCTTTCGATCCAACAGGGCCTCCAGTTGGAGAATGCGGGCGGCTTCTTCAACCCGGCTGTTGATCAATGATTTGTCGGCTTTTGCCAGCTTGAGGCCGAAGGCCATATTTTTAGCAACGGACATATGAGGGTAGAGCGCATAAGACTGGAAGACCATGCCCACCCTGCGTTCGTTGGGTGGCCAGTCATTCACCTGCTCCCCGGCAATATACATTTCACCCTCAGTGATATCCTCAAGACCACAGACCATTCGAAGCAGAGTGGACTTACCGCAGCCAGAAGGCCCGATAAATGCTATAAATTCACCCTCGGCAATGTTCAGGTTGATGTTCTTGAGAACCCAGGTCCTGCCCTGGTCGTAGCTTTTGGAAATATTAACAAGCTTAACTTCAGCCATAAGTTTTTCCGTTTTTCATTCGCAGCGCCCACCAGACTGCTAGCAGCCTGTCGGACTTAAGGCTGTCCTACTGCGGTTGCAATAAATTGGT
>NZ_JAHHPN010000511.1:0-2541 GCF_024606325.1 Endozoicomonas sp. ONNA1 | reverse complement strand
CAGTTTATAAATGCCCTGATAAACTAGACCATGGATTGCAGCAGTGCTCACTTTTCTGCACCAGCCAGACTCAGTCTGACCTCCCGGCAATGCGTCTGGCCAGCAGTTTGCGGAGAAGTGTGCTGATGGCGCTTACTTTGAGAGAACAGGAAGGAGACTAAAAATAAACTCCGTCAAGACTACTCTCTGTCATTATCGGGTCTGTCAGTATCACTACTTTCAGTGTCACCCATGACAGCATCACTACTTTCAGAGTCGCCACTGCCATAGTCGATACTGCCATAATCGATACTGTTACGGTGGCTACCACCGGAGTCACTGCTGTCAGAGTCACCGCTGCCATAGTCAATACTGTTACGGTGACTACTGCCAGAGTCAGTGCTGTTGGAGTCTCCACTGCCATAATCAATATTGTTATGGTGACTATAGCGATAGTCACTACTGTCAGAGTCACAAGGATTATTCATAGCAAAATCATAGTTAAGCCCGAACCAACCGACGAAATCTTCCAAGTAGTCTATCCGTTCTTTCAGGTATTTTTTCTTCTTCTTTTCTTCGCTGAACTCTTTTCCTTCTTGTTCCACTGTCTCGTCGTAATTGGCTCCATCGGCCTGCTGATTAGCAACAGTGTCATTCGTTGCCAGATATGCCAGCGTTTTGACGGATTGTTCCAGCAGATCCGAAAATTCTGTGCCCAGAACTACCATTATGACGTAGTAATCTTCTTCAATAAAAGCTTTTGGTAATTGTTTCTCTATGTACTGTTCCAGGGTTAGAAGCAACTCTTGAAATAATTCAGGCTTTTCATTTCCAGGATTGTCTCTTGCGTCTTTTAATACCTTTTCGAATATTCCAAATAATGCCTGTTCTTTGCCTTTTATGCCTGAAGAGTCAGTATTGGTGTCTAACCAATTTGATAGACTAAAATAACTCGATAGGTTGTCAAGATGTGTATTTGCGAGTTGTATAGAGAAAGGATCAAGCATCAGGCTTATGGCATTAATGAGACTCACAAACTGACTACACGAGGCAACTAATTCAGGTTTTGTGTTACGATATTCTTTTATCAGACTGGACATTCGTTTAGCAGATTTTATATTACGCTGATAAATCGGTATTTTTTTTTGATTAATGTCATAGTTGAGCAGGGAGAAAGCGGCAATTAGCAGTGGGTCGGCTGATGGCGTGTATTTTTCAGCTTGCGAGGGTTTTTCCGATTCGCTCAAAAATATAAGGCGCATTTTTTCCAGCACTTTCAGGCCAATGAAGCATTTATTAGATTCTTCGATATTTGCTTTTAAAATTTTGTGATCTTCTATAGGTGTTTTTGCACCTAAAAGCTCAACTTTTTTTGCATCGAGTCTGTCGATACCAGACAAGCTAGCGGCGTGAAGCAGGAATGAGTGAAAAAACCAATAAGCGGCTTGTGGGTGGGCTCCCTTGCAGTGGATGGCTGTATAGTAACTCACCATCAACATCGCGAGGCTCTGTTGATCTTCTGGCCTGGTGATATCGACAGGAGATTCAGTACCCTGGATGTTAATGAGAACGCCTAGTAACACATTCTGGTTTTCGTCAGACTCAACATGGAGTGCTTTTTTCACTTGTTGAATCATACTCAGAATTGTCAGGCTCTCATTGGGGAGAGTAACCGGGACGTAACTCAACATAGTATTCAGGATCAGAGCGTCTCCATTCAGGCCTGTATTCAACTGTTGGATATTGGCAGTAATTTGTGCATGGGTTATCAATGGGAGCGGGATTTGCATTAAAGGCTGAGGCTGCAGTGCTTCAGCGCCCTGTGGTTCTTCTGTATGCACATCCATTTTTTCGTCTCGTTCATTTTCATGATTTAAAGCAAAGATGAGATGTGTCGTATTCGGGTTGAGGGTAAAAGGAGGGGGGGTTCCTAAATAAACATTGTGGTTAATCAAATCGTCCAGAAAGCTAGACGTTTTTGTCGTTTTATCTTCAGTAAATATCTCCTCCACAGGCATTGAGAAAGGGTTTTTTGCCAGCAGTTTAGAGCAGGGACAAACCATCATGATGAGGCCAAGGGAAGCAGCAACCGACTGATGAGCCTTGTTACGTTGGAAAAATATCGATTGCTTTGTTGCTGTAGGTAATTGAGCAATGGAGTGTGTCATCAACATCTACCTTATCCAGTTTATGAATGCTCAGATAAACTAGCCCATGGATTGCAGGAGTGCCGAATTTTAAGTATCAGTGAGACTCAGCCTTATCACCTGATTATGATTCGTTGAGCCAACGATATCTGCATTGAAGCCGGTGCTGACTTCATAAAAACCTCAACCGGGGAAGTGCGTTTAGCGCTACTCCTGAGTCTGCAGGCAACATGCAGATAGTCAGTTGCGACAGTGACAAGCAGAATATTGGCTTTAAACCCGCTAGTGCTAATCTGGCAGCATAAGACACTGCGCACATCGGGCAATTGCCGCTTTGAAGCCAGCAGTTTGTCGGGAAGCCTGCTAGCAGCCTGTCGGACTTAAGGCTGTCCTACTGCGGTTGCAATAAATTGGT
>NZ_JAHHPN010000046.1:0-1018 GCF_024606325.1 Endozoicomonas sp. ONNA1 | reverse complement strand
GTGAAAAAGCCTATAGGTTGGGGGAGGGCCTCCGGGGCTTCCTGCCCGGATGATTTTGATGGCGGGCCGGGTTTTTGGTTGTGTCCAGAGCCTGGCATCACAGTAGTGATTGTAAACGGGTGATCTTGACTCCCCTCCCGGAGTTCCATCGAGTTAAACGACGGTGAATCGGAGTTCCAATAGCTTTTTAAGAGCAAACCGACAACTGCAACCACTTTTACAGATATCTCTGAATAAGGGTTGGAGTATATTGGAGTGTCTTTGGTATCGACAATAAAACGATCTGTGAACGGTTCGGCCTGACAGACGACAGACAACGTCAGTAACAGCAACCGCTGTGCCGCAAAGAGTGAGTATTGAATAATTCTATCCCTGCATTCTGGTTTGTTCAGAGCAAAGATAGATCAAGAAAACCTCATGAAAGGGCGGCTGTCAGATCAAGGACTGAGGTCATCGTTCTGATCCACAACAGGAGACTTGCGTTTTCGATGCATTCTTTTTTGATTCAACAGGGCTTTAGTATTCTTGCAGACCTTTTCGCATGGCTGCGGCAGGCCATCCTTGCGAACCACGGTCACGTCACAGTTTTTTTGTTCGGTGTGGTATCCGGCTTTGTGATTCGACAGGGCGTGAGCATTCTTAAAGACCGTCCCGCACGGCCGCGACTGACCATCCTCCCCAATCACATTCACATCACAGGTTCGTTCCCCTGCGTGGTTTCTTCTTCTGTGAGACGAAAGGAATTGAGCATTCTTGCAGACCTTTCCGCACGGTTTCGGCTGGCCATCCTCCCCAACCACGGTCATGTCACAGATTTGTTGCCCGCTGTGGTCTCTCATTTTATGATTCGTCAGGCCTTGAACATTCATGCAGATCTTTCCGCACGGCCGCGGCTGGCCATCCTCACCGGTCACGGTCATGTCACAGGTTCGTTGCCCCGTGTGGTATCCACTTTTGTGGGCCGACAAGCTGTTGGCACTTTTAAAGACCCTTCCACATAGCCGCGGCTGGTCATTCT
>NZ_JAHHPN010000510.1:0-1643 GCF_024606325.1 Endozoicomonas sp. ONNA1 | reverse complement strand
TACACCAGTGTTTGAATCAAAGCGTCAAGCACTGGGTTTCCTGTGGAGGTAGGGATAGCTGGTTGTGTCTGTTGCTGTACTCTGTTCTCCAACTCCTGCCAGCGATCAACAAGTTTAGCTGTGAACTCTGGGGAGACTTGAGCCATGACAACGTAGGAATCACGCTGGTTTACGTGGAATGAAGTACTCGGACGACCGCCTGTAGACTTTTCCGTCATTGGCGTAAAAGTGATTAAACCCTTGTCCTGCAAGCGTTCCATAGATTTCTTAACTGTATCTGGACGCTTCCCAGCAAGCTTAGCAATCTCAATGTGAGACATGGTTGTCTGTTGGTTTGGCTGTGTGTTTTGGCTGTTGGCTCTCAGAGAAAACCCTTGGTTCTCTCAGGTAAATCTAAAAGTAGGTTCCCTTTTGAGTTCCTTTGTAGCAAGGGTCAAACACTCGCTTCAAGCTGCTTTCTAATCAGCATATCAATGGCTTCATTGCCGGTCTTGAGTGTCATCAAATGCTTCCTCCGCTTGGTCTCCAGTTCGTGCCATCGGTCTATAACGGTTGCTCGAAGCTTTACACTGTAGCCGGTTACAAGAATCAATGAATGCTTCTGGTCTAGGTGGAACTCTTTGACCTTCCCTACATTGGCTACAGCGCACTCCCCAGTTTTATACAAATCTGCTCTACAGCCCTTGGTATCATTAGCATCCAAATTTGAACACTCTTCTCCATACAGCCTCTCAAACATTGATCGAATATCTCTAAGCACGTGAAAGTGTTGTTTATTAGTCAGCTCAGCTATCTCTCGGGAAGACATGGTTTGCTGTTGGTTCTGCTCGTGCGGTTGTGATAGATTTATCAGTTGGTTGTTCATGTTTACATAGTCTCACAAATAGGTTTCTAAACAATGACTTTATAAGGTGTATCTATGCACCCCCAGCCCCCACCAGCCACCTACAGCCCTCTCCAGTTTTCCCAAGGGCTACAGGTCAATCTGTAGGCTGTTCTGGTGCATTTCTGGGCTACTACTAATCGGGAATAGTAGTACTATCAGAAATCATCAAATTCATCTTCTCCTTGGTAGAAGGATTGAACCTCAGCTAAAACCGTGTCATGCCTGATGTTCCTACCAGAGAGCAATCGGTGTATCTTCCATACAGCCTTCTCCTCTTCCTTACTCAAACCATTCTCAGGAGTAAACTCAGTCTCTCCGTACTTCAAAGCCTGACTAAGAGCTTTTTTTATGGGGTATCCAGTTATCTCGTTGCGCTCTATTGTATCTTCCCAAGCGTTTCCATTCTGTGAATCTTTAAGAAGCCTGCGCCAGCTCTGCAAGGTTCTAACTGCTATCCCAAGCTCTCCCGCCAGTTCACTGTTTTTGGGCTTGCTGTTTTCCTTGAGAGTCTTTACAAGGAACTTTTGCCACTTGAGTTCTTCAGTTTGAGCGGATGTAAGTGGTCGGCCTTTATGTTCACTATTGAGATTGAAGTAATGCTCAAGGCTCACATTCTCCAATACATTGACACTAATTCGTGGTCTCTCCAGTTTCTTCTGTGCTTTGAACCTGTGCCATCCATCAACAATTACATACTTCCCCTTTTCTCCTTTCACTACATCAATGGGAGGAAGTCTTTTACCTTCCCTGATTGCTT
>NZ_JAHHPN010000509.1:0-5643 GCF_024606325.1 Endozoicomonas sp. ONNA1 | reverse complement strand
CTGCCATTGGTGCTCTTACTGAAGCCACCCATGCAGGCTTTAAACGTAGCGACGAAAAAATAGAACAGTTAGAATTACTCATCCGTCAACGCCTCCCCAACAACTAACACGCCACCCAATGATAAAATCCGGTGGATTGCCTGTTGGCAACCACTGATTTAAAGGCTATGCCGCTGAATCGAGTCTTGTCAGTCTTCCATGTAACTGAACAAGGTTATTGAACTTCTGTCCCCAATACGATTTGGAATCATCCTTCACCCTGCCCGATTTCATGTAATAAAACGGGTTCCCTCTATCATGCTTATCTAAGAATTCCAGTAACACTCTGCGAGTGGTCGTTCTGCTGACGATCACTATGAAAATGGGCATGGCTACGTTCTCAGACTATAAGATAAGACGACGCTGAGGTTGGACGTTCGCTGTCGTTCGAGTCTGGATGTTGAGCTAAAGCCAGAGGGTGAGTGACAGGGTGGTGATTATCTTGAATACTTATCCTTACCACTAAAATGTACGCAATTTCCGTAATTCTGCTACGTTCCGCTATTGACTCTGCTCCAGTGAAGGTAAAGAATGTGTCCTCCCGGGGCTACCTAATCAGGTGAATTCGGGGGTTTATGCGACAATCCGGGGGACTTATCCATTCCCTGATCAGAGCATTCCTTGGAATGCTGGCAGATGAGCCTTGCCGGGCGTCATGTGCCAGATTCCTGACCCTACCCATACAGGAATGTTGAGGCCTTGAGTACAGCGTTTGTTGCTTTGTACGCTGTGAAAAAAGAGAGGCCGGAGTCCCTAACCGCTCAGGCAGCATGGGCTGTTCATGAGCATTAGCTCAACGGCGTCAAGCCGATTCATTTCTAATAATTAGTACTGCCGAGGGTAAGCAAACGTGGAGCTTTTATCCGGCGCGGACATGGTGGTCCGTTCGTTGGCTGATGAAGGGGTAGAGTATATATACGGGTATCCTGGTGGAGCCTTGTTGCACGTCTACGACGCGATCTTCAGACAAAAAGCCGTTACCCATATTCTGGTGCGCCATGAACAGGCAGCTACCCATATGGCTGACGGCTATGCTCGGGCTACAGGTAAGCCCGGAGTTGCGCTGGTGACATCAGGACCAGGCGCTACCAATACGATCACTGGTATTGCCACCGCCTATATGGATTCTATTCCCATGGTGGTGATTTCGGGTCAGGTACCGTCCGGCTTTATCGGGACTGACATGTTCCAGGAAGTGGATATGGTGGGTATCTCCCGACCTATCGTCAAGCACAGCTTCCTGGTGAAGAAAGCTGAAGATATTCCAGAGGTTATCCGCAAGGCTTTCCATCTTGCCCAGACCGGGCGGCCAGGTCCTGTGGTGGTTGATATTCCCAAGGACATTACCGACCTGACAAAGAAATACGAGTACAAGTACCCGGAAAAGGTCAAAATCCGTTCTTACAACCCGCCTGCCAAGGTCATAACGGGCAGATTCGCAAAGCGGTTGAACTGCTGATGAAAGCTCGCAGACCGGTTATTTATGCCGGTGGTGGTGTGGTTTTGGGACAGGCATCAAAGTTACTGACAGAACTGGCCAGAAAGCTGGACGTGCCTGTCACCAATACTTTGAACGGTCTGGGGAGTTTCCCGGGGTCTGATCGTCAGTTTGTCGGAATGCTGGGAATGCATGGCAGCTATTGTGCCAACAAAACCATGCATCAATCCGACCTGATTCTGGCGGTGGGTGCCCGTTTTGATGACCGGGTGACCAATAATACTGAAAAGTTCTGTCCGGACGCCAAGATCATCCATATAGATATAGATCCGGCCAGCATTTCCAAAAATGTTGTGGCCGACATCCCCATCGTGGGACCGGTCGATGCTGTTCTGGAAAACATGCTCTCTCAGTTAGACGAGTATCAGGGTTCTCAGGACAATGCCGCTCGGGCAGAATGGTGGGCAAGCGTTGATTCCTGGAGAGAAAAAGGCCTGTTTACTTATGAGAAAGCTGACGACATTCTCAAGCCCCAGCAGGTGATTGAGTCTCTTTATCAAGTTACCAAAGGTGATGCCTTTGTGACCACCGACGTAGGTCAGCATCAGATGTTTGCTGCCCAGCACTATCGTTTTAACAAGCCGAATCGCTGGATCAGCTCCGGTGGTCTTGGCACCATGGGTTACGGCCTGCCAGCGGCCATGGGTATCAAATTGTCCTTCCCTGAGGAACAGGTGGCCTGTGTGACCGGTGAAGGCAGTATCCAGATGAATATTCAGGAACTGTCAACCTGCCTGCAATATGATTTGCACCTGAAGGTGATTAACATCAACAACCAGGCGCTGGGTATGGTACGACAGTGGCAGGATATGCAGTACGACAGCCGTTACTCACACTCCTACATGGAGTCTCTGCCTGACTTCGTTAAACTGGCAGAGTCTTATGGACATATAGGTATAAGGGTCACTCGCCCGGAGGAGCTGCTGCCTGCGATGGAAAAAGCCTTTTCTCTGGAAGATCGTCTGGTATTTATGGACATTCAGGTTGATCCCAATGAGCATGTCTATCCGATGCAAATCAAGGATGGCGGCATGTGTGACCTCTGGCTCAGCAAGACGGAGAGAACCTGATGAGACGGATTATCTCTGTACTGGTAGAAAACGAGCCGGGCGCCTTGTCACGTATTGTCGGGTTATTTTCCCAGCGTAATTACAACATTGAAACCCTGACCGTTGCGCCTACTGAAGATGAGACGTTGTCTCGTCTGACAGTGACCACTTCCGGTAATCCACAAGTGATTGAGCAGATCACCAAGCAGCTCAACAAGCTGATTGATGTCGTTAAGCTGGTGGATTTGACCGAAGGCCATCATGTTGAACGTGAACTGATGCTCATTAAGGTACGTGCAAGCGGCCCACTGAGAGCTGAAGTAAAACGCACTGCGGACATCTTCAGGGGGCAGATAGTCGATGTCACCAGCTCGGTTTATACCATTCAGCTGGCCGGTACCCAGGACAAACTGGATGGCTTTATTGCCGCTATCGGTCAGACTCAGGTGCTGGAAGTGGTTCGTAGTGGTACTACGGGTATCGCTCGCGGCGAGAAAGTTTTGAGTTTGTAACGCTTTTATTAACTCATTTCTTACTGATACCTCTTCGGCTCTGACCGGAGAGGTGTTCTGTTCCACAGGGCTCCGGCGTTTGGGCAGACCATCCCGCATGGTCACGGCTGGACATCCTCGCCGATTATGATAAGGTCACAAGTTTGCTGCCCGGCTGTGGTATCTGGATTTGTGATCCTGCAGTGCTCTGGCATTTCTGCAGAGTTTCCCGCATGGCCGGGGCTGGCCATCCTCGCTGATTATGGTCTCGTCACAGGTTTGTTGCCCGGTGTGGTATCTCAATCTATGATCGCTCAGTGTTCTGGCATTTGTGAGGATAGCCCCGCATGGCCGCAGCTGGCCATCCTCGCAGATTAGGGTCTCGTCACAGGTTTGTTGCCAGCTGTGGCAGCTGCTTCTGTGAACTGACAGGGCTCTGGCATTTGGGCAGACCCTCCCGCATGGCCGCAGCTGGCCATCCTCGCCGATTACGGTCTCGTCACAGGTTTGTTGCCCGGTGTGGTGTCTGCTTCTGTGAATCGTCAGGGCTCTGGCATTTGGGCAGACCCTCCCGCATGGCCGCCGCTGGCCATCCCGACCGATGACGGTCTCGCCACAGGTTTGTTGCCCGGTGTGGTGTCTGCTTCTGTGAATCGACAGGGCTCTGGCATTTGGGCAAACCCTCCCGCATGGCCGCCGCCGCTGGCCACCCTCGCTGATTACTATCTCCTCACAGATTTGTTCCCCGCTATGGTGACATCTGTATCTATGACTTGACAGGGCTCTGGGATTGTTAAAAGCCCTCCCGCATGGCCGCAGCTGACCATGTTCGCCGACTATGGTCACGTCACAGATCATTCGCCCGCGTCTCGTAGTGTTAACGAAAGAGCTCGTTTGTGAGGAACCGATGCCAGAGGGCTCGTTATGAGGAGCTCGTAAGTCCCGATGTGCCCCTGCGTTTGCTGTAAAATCCGGTGATTGTGCTAAAAAATACAGGCTTGCTCTGCAATATGGGCAGGTTTTCGCTGACAGTTGTGAAGGGCTCAAAAACACCTTTCGTAAACAGTCTGTGTCAATTTGCTGCGAACAACAGGGGGTAACAGTCACATTTTTAAACGTCATAAAGCATATAGGGCACTCACCTGCTCCAACCAGATCTTCTTTAACGGGTGGTGGTCGGAATCGACAAACGCCATGACAGTTATCTACGTAACAATTGAAACCGAAAGTATGCTGCTGTTGTTGTTCGGGGTTTTCGCTACCACCGCCAGAGTCAGAATGCGGGTAACTTGTGACAATGCCTTTAACTTGGGTGTTTGTCCCTGAGGTTTGCTGGGTGGATAAGTTGGATGACTGGCCTTGTTTTGGGTTATTTCTGGGACCAAACGTCATGGTGTTGATCGCAAACGGGTGATCCTGATTCGCCTCTGGTTGTCCCATGGGGTTAAACATCGGTGAATTGAGGTTCCAATAGCTGTTTAACAGCGAGCCAACAGCGATAAACGTTTCTAAAGTTAGCCGGGAATAAGTTTTGAAGTCTGGAGAGGTGTCATTGGTGGTCAGAGCCAGTTCATAAGCAACCAGCAGCGGAGTGGCACAAAGCAATTGCCACGAAATCGACTCAATAAGGGTTGTTGTTAATCCGTAACCATTAAGTCCATGTCGTTTGTCATCAGCCGGAAAATCCGGGTCGTTGAAACCGTTTGTACCCTCAATGTCCGGCGAGCTGCCCGACAATGTATTCAGGTCGGGCTTTATAGAAAAGATATGATCCGGAGAAACTGAACCACGATCCGGCACAAATTCGACAACAAAACGTCCTGTTAGGTTTTCGGCCTTGCAAATGACAGACAACGGGAACAACAACAAAAGAAACACCGTGGAGAGGGTTTTGTTCATCGTTAAATCCATACATTTTTATCCAGCTATGTGCAAAGTAGCCTAACAACAAGATAAGTATGCATTCCTGACCTCTTCCAATATGAAATGAGCGTGCATCTGGCCGATTGTTCAGGATTATGGGCTTAAGATAATCATGCACAAGGTTGATCAAAACCCTTCGGCAGGTCGAGGCATCAGTTCAGTAAGCTCTTAACATCGAAGCAGAGCACGACTCAAAAGAATCAGTAAACAGTCGGCTACAACCGCTCTCAAATCGGGATGGTCTGCTCATTTCAAGAAACTTGTTTTTGAGCAGCATTTCTAACGCTTATCCTTTTTAAAAGCAGCGGTTTTAAAGTTATCTATACTGGTCTGCAGAATAAATCAGGCATTGGACGTTTCGATGGTTAGAGACCGAATTGGACAGCATAGAATTTTAAAGATACTCATCGTTTTTTTTGTGCTTTTTGGGCACAGTCATTTACAGGCCGGCACAAAAACATTCAGATGCACCTTAGCAGGTCTGAGCATGGCGGTATTTACGTTTATGGTATTGTGGGATGCTTCTACTATGGAAGATGACCGGAAAGAGCGTCAAGCCCAGTACTTCTAGTGCTGGGAAGGATAGCTCGGAGTCCGATAGGACTCCTAATGCGGTCTATCCTGCTGTTCGATGTATTGCTTA
>NZ_JAHHPN010000508.1:0-1828 GCF_024606325.1 Endozoicomonas sp. ONNA1 | reverse complement strand
CACCTTTCTGAAAACTTCAAAAATACCGGCATGCTGACCAGCATGCTAAATAATAATAAAAAACATATCCGTAGTTTTGCAGAACGTAGCCAGAGTGAACTCCAATATTTAGCGAGTTTGAAGGTATTGACTTCCTTCTCGTCCATGAACAAAAGAAAAGGGGTGCCCGGACATAAGGAAGTGAAAGCAATTCTGGGCTGGCATGAATGGAAAGGCAAGGATGGCGAGTTCAATTCGGAACTGTTCCGCTCTTTTTCGTCCATGAATCATGACAGAGGCATACTCAAACATGGTGAAGTGAGAGAGGTGCTGGGCTGGCCGGAATGGAAAGACAAAGATGGCGAGTTGAGTATCGAGCTGTTCCGCGCTTTCTCGTCCATGAATAGTAGTAAAGGCATGCTCAAACATGAGGAAGTGAAAGAAGTGCTGGGCTGGCCTGAATGGAAAGACAGTGATGGCAAGTTCAGTGTGGAGCTGTTCCGCACCTTCTCCTCTTTGAATAGCGGCAGAGGCATGCTTGAACATAAGGAAGTGAAAGAGGTGCTGGGTTGGCCCGAATGGAAAGGCAAGGATGGCGAGTTCAGTATGGAGCTATTGCGAGCCTTCTCGTCCATGAATCATAACAGAGGCATGCTGAAACATGAGGAAGTGAAAGAGCTGCTGGGCTGGCCGGAGTGGAAAGACAAGGACGGCGAGTTCAGTATAAAGTTGTTCCGTTCCTTCTCGTCCATGAACAGTAGCAAAGGCATGCCCAAATATAAGCAAGTCAAAGAGGTGCTGGGCTGGCCGGAATGGAAAGACAGGGATGGTGAGTTCAGTACAGAGCTTTTCCGCGCCTTCTCGTCCATGAATACAAGCAAAGGCATGCTCAAACATAAGGATGTGAAAGAGGTGCTGAGCTGGCCGGAATGGAAACACAAAGACGGCGAGTTCAGTATAGAGCTTTTCCGCGCTTTCGCGTCCATGAATAGTAGTAAAGGCATGCTCAACCATGAGGAAGTGAAAGATGTGCTGGACTGGCCGGAGTGGAAAGACAAGCATGGCGAGTTCTGTATGGAGCTGTTCCGCTCGGTCTCATCTATGTACGCAAAGAGAAGCCTGCCCGAACACATGGAAATAAAAGAAATGCTGGGCTGGCCGGAATGGAAAGACAAGGATGGCGAGTTCTTTATGGAGCTGTTCCGCGCTTTCTCGTCCATGAATAGTAGTAAAGGAATGCTCAAACATGAGGAAGTGAAAGAAGTGCTGGGCTGGCCGGAATGGAAAGACAGAGATGGCGAGTTCAGTATGGAGCTGTTCCGCGCCTTCTCGTCCATGAATCGTAGCCAGGGCAAGCTCAAACATGAGAAAGTGAAAGAGGTGCTGGGCTGGTCGGAATGGAAAGACAAGGATAACGAGTTCAATATACAGCTATTCCGCGCCTTCACGTCCTTGAATCATGGTCAGGGCATACTCAAACATGAGCAAGTGAAAGAGGTGCTGAACTGGCCGGAATGGAAACACAAGGATGACGATTTCGATATTGAGCTGTTCCGCGCCTTCTCGTCCATGAATCATTCCAAAGGTGTGCTCAAACATGAGAAAGTGAAAGAGATACTGAACTGGCCGGAATGGAAACACAAGGATGGCAAGTTCAATATGAAGTTGTTCCGCACTTTTTCGTCCATGAATTGTGACCAGGGCTTGCCCAAACACAAGCCTGTGAAAAAAGTGCTGGGCTGGATAGGTGACTACGGCCCTCCCAATCATTGGCTACTGCAAGTTATGACCAGACTCTGGAAATCAGCAGGGCTTCCTGCGGTTGAAGTACTGCAACATCAGGAAAGGC
>NZ_JAHHPN010000507.1:0-1230 GCF_024606325.1 Endozoicomonas sp. ONNA1 | reverse complement strand
CCGGACAAGCTCACTGATCAGTCGAAGACGGCTGCCGTCGTCCCCATCGACCAGTGGGCCGCCATCCAGCAGGCTGCTCAGGAAGGCAATGTAGGTTTGGGTGGCCCCGTCATAAAAACCGGTGCGAAGGATACGTCGACTGTCGTAGGAATCCACGACTCGCAGGGGAATCAGTCTTTTGTCAGTTGCTGCTACGGGGGGGGCGCTGAGCTGGCCATCCAGGGTCTCTGCCGCAATCACCCGGTGGTCCAGCTGACCGGATCGGCTGGCCGTCAACAGGTAATAATAGGGGGGCTCAAACACCAGCAATTGGGCGTCATCTTTGCCCGGCGCTACCCTTGATACCTTGCTACCAAACACCGCGCCATGCTCGGTGGCGCTGAATTCACGGAATTGCCTGATGTCCCGGTTCAGGAACCTGCCGCTCTTGAAAAACACCTGACCTTTGACCTGGTCAAAAAAATAGTAGCCGATGGTCGGGTTTCCCCACACCGGCTGTAGCGGGTCACTGGGAGTGATGAGCTGGATTTCCGCGTTGTGATGAGTATCGTACCAGAGCTTCACCCGCTCTAGCTTAGCCCAATTGGCTTCGGCCAGTCCCAGCTTGTCAGGGAAGCAGGAATAGGGTGTTTCGCGATACGCTTCGGCCTCTCGTTGACAGCGCTTACGGTGTCGCAACCAGGCTGGGTTCTGCATGACCTTCGGGGGCGGATTATTGTGCATGGGTGACGGATCATGGGCACTGTTCATCCTCCACGGGTTCTGTCTTGGCGGCTTCACGTAGTATGTGAGCCACTGCGCCGGTGCATTGGCCATGCAGCGGGCAAGGAACGAGGCGTCGCACCTTTGCAGCTCCAGCGGCAGAAACCGGCTGGCAGCGGGTTGAACGGCGATTATTCCGCGCAGCGTTGGCGCCCTTAACGGCTTTTTGTCCAGGTCGCTGTTGAGGTATAACTGGTGAATCACTTTGAGATCCGGCGCCCCCCACTCAAACCGTGCGCTGGCATCCTGGACTATCACTCTATACGGGGTGTCCGGTGTCGGGACAGGAAACTGGAAACGGGTCTCACCCAGTGTCACGGTCCAGGTTTGTTCGGTCTGGTTCAGCTCGGATGAACAACGCTGAACCCGGCTGCCGCCCCCGGCAATGCAGTTATAGGACCGCTGCCCATTGTAGTTCAGCACCCAGGTAGAGGCCGTCTTCCCCCGGGGGTGAACGCGGATGAAGTG
>NZ_JAHHPN010000506.1:0-2786 GCF_024606325.1 Endozoicomonas sp. ONNA1 | reverse complement strand
TTTCGACAAGGCCCTGCAGAATCTGGACAAGGCCGGTTTGCCAGACGGCCAGGCAGCAAGACTGCCCGCCCCGGAGTGCGTGCTTTGCAACGGCTCCGGATCGGCCAGGACCATAATGGCCCTGATGGATCGGGTCAGCGGGCACCTGGATGACATTGAGGTCAGTGACCGCTTCAACAGGGTCAGGCAGGCTGCCGGAGACAAAGGGTTGCTGGCAGACGCCTTCCTGCTACTGGAACAGGGACGCTTTGCGGCGGTGGCCACTGAAGACCCTCTGGACACCCCGGAGTTCCGCAAAAAGCTTCTTGACCTCTTCCGGCAGACACTTCGGGAACGGCAGGGGCTGACGCCAGAGCAAGCCATTGACCGGGTGGTCACTTTGCTCAATGACTCGGGCTACAGTGCCGACGACACCCGCTATTTAAAGGGAAAGCTGCTTGGCAACCGGGAATTCATGGAACAGCTCAGGACCGGCGGGGATGGTGCTGATCCGAACGATATCAGATCAGGCAAGCCGAAGAGTAAGTGGCAAAAATTTACCAACACGCTCGGGAAAATCAGCAATAGCAAAAAATACGTGCGCTCCAGAAGGGCTTACGGCTCGGGGATGTCCGTGGCTGGCCTTGTCAGTGGTATTCAGACCCTCGAAAACCTGGAGAAATACGGAGACGCACTGTCTGATGAAACCAGGAACCTGGCCTATGCCGGGGCAGGTCTGTCGATTGGCGGCTCAGTTTACAGTGCGGCCATGACCGCCCATTGGCTGCTGAGCGGCAGCAAACGCATTGGCAAAGCCGTTACAACAGGCACCACCACTCTCAAGACCATGAAGACCACCACCAGAGCCTCAAGGGCCTCAAGGTTCGCGACCACAATGGTGCCGGGATTTGGCAATGCCATTAGCATTGCCAGTGCCGCGGTTTCGATAGCCGCATCTGAAAAGTCCGCAGAAGAAGCAAGAAAGAGTGGCAACCATGCTCAGGTCGGTTATCACAGGGTCATGATAGCCCTGAGTGCGATTTCCATTGGCCTTGATGTACTGGGTTTGGCGCTGGACTTTATCTGTCCCAAGCTGGGTATTCTCGTAGACCTGATCAGCGAGATACTCGGTTGGATTCAGACCGCCATCGCAGAATGTATGCCGCCCAACAATGCCTACCAGGAGTTCGAGGCAATACTGGCCAGCGATGGCTTCAATCAATACATTGACGACATGGCCGGGTCCTTTGAAGAAAAAGGATTTTCAAGGTTTGAGTACCACGCCGATGCCACTGAGTTTCTTGACCAGAGAAAGTTTGAGGAAAACCTGGAAGAACTGTTGATATCCCGGAAAAGATCACTGTCCGGGACCAAAAAAGGCCTTGCCTTTCTGGACTCGACCAACCGGAAACTAGCAAAGGCAGGGACAAAATTGGCAGACCATATGGTGGGCAAGAAAGGCTTCAAGATATTTTATGGTTTAGGTGGCAATGACACCCTGGTCGCTGACGAGGGGGAGCTCCATGGCGGATCAGGCCATGACCAGCTGATCCTTGAGACAGGTGAAGCATACGGGGGCAGGGACAATGATGTTATCCGGATTAAAAAGACCGGGAAAGCGTATGGAGGGCCTGGTGATGACGATATCTGGATTGGCGAGTCAGGGAAGGCCTATGGCGGTAGAGGCAACGATGTCCTGCGTCTGCCCCATGAGGGGGTCGGCTATGGCGGACCGGGCAACGACACCCTCATTAACGGCAGGCTACAGGACGGTGGCTCCGGTCATGATCTTCTCCTGGATGACCTTGGCCGTATCAAACAGGTTGGTGGTGCAGGCAATGACCGGTTTAAACCGGGTATAGGTCGGGGGATCATTATCGGGGGACCTGGCAATGACACCCTGATTATGCCAACCGAGATCAAGATTCCTAAAACTAACTTCTTTGGCGGCTTTCTGGAAACGGGTATGAAGTACTTTCACCTTCGCCAGACCGACTCCGTCGCATTATTCGAGGTTCACCTGCGAAGCGGACAATGGCGTAGCCGTTTTGCTGAATACCTGGAATACCACAATCTTAAACGCCATGCACCGGATGGCAGGGAAACGCCGGGAGGCGCTATTTTCAGTCTCTTTGGCGTACCGGATAATGGTTTTGATATCAACCCACGCCACAACTACCCTGAGAGCGATCTTTACCCAAACAAACTTTATATTGCCTCGCTGTCAGAGATAAGAGCGGACTACCAACGTAAAGAAATTCACAAAAGATTGATCTCCGAACGTGTGCTGACGGGTTATGACGAAAAGCACACGAACGTAAAACGGGTCTCTGATAAATACGGCCATCAGGAATACTTTGACGTGGGCGAAGTTTTTTTTAAACACGCCTATCACTGGGGAGGGCCCACACAAGAAGGCCATATGTATTTATCAACAGCAGGCCTTTACCTGCTATCAAACGGGGATTTGTACTATTTCAGCGAGCGTGGACTGAGGGAGCGCAGCCGAAGGGAGAAAGTCAATGAGTCCAGTGTATTTTACACAACCCTGTGTCAGCTATTGGAAACCGGGGGGACCGTTACCGGCATTGAAACGGTGGTGGGGTCAGAGCAGGGTCTGAGGGCGATCGGGACGTTTCAGCCCGACAACATTTATTTCAATAGTGGTAAAAATGAGGCCTTTACCCTGGGCGGGAACGATTTTGTCCATGCCGGCAATGGCACCGGGATTAACTGGATACACCTGGGATCCGGTGATGACCTGGCATTGTTGGGTGATGGCTTGAACGAGGTCCATGGAGGCCCTG
>NZ_JAHHPN010000505.1:0-1712 GCF_024606325.1 Endozoicomonas sp. ONNA1 | reverse complement strand
AGCCCATAGTCGTTTGATTCTTAACATTCGAAGCAGTTGCTTTTTTTGTTGCAGGTATTTTTCAACAGGGCTGAGAGCGAGGGTAACGCCAGACTGGGGCTCTGGGTCACGATTCCAGTGGTTTCCGTCGGGTGGCTTATCGCTATCATCTCCTCCGGCACCGGCACCGGCACCGGCACCGGCACCGGCACCGGCACCGGCACCGGCACCGGCAGCGCCTGTGGCGATCAACGCATTGGAAGAGTGCTTTGCGGTTTCGGGGGATATAGCCAATAGGTCAATGAAACGTGTCTGCTTTATTGGCCAAAGGGGCAGGGGGGTTAATTGTAGAGATGCAAGAGGACTGTTATTCGGCTGCAGCTGAAGCAAACTGAGGGCGAACTTTATAAACCCAACCGGAACAGGGTTCGGCGGTGCAGGTTCAGCTAACTTATTGGCATATAAGAAACGGGTGGGTAGCGGGCTTGAGCCGACAAATCCCACCGCAGGCAGTGACTCTCCAAACATTACGGTCACTAACAGAAGCAGTGATCGGACCATCGGGCAGATAGTTTTATTTTTTTGTGAGCGTATCGTAGACTCAGGCTTAAAAAAATCCACATCCACGAACCCATTTGCTATTAGAAATAATTCGTTATCTTTACGTCGTCCGACTCAGGCACATTGATTGACGTTTGCCGTATGCACGGGAATGTATAGCACCACACTGGCTTGCGCGCCATAAACAGAGTTGGCGATTAGAAAATACTCGCACACCCATCAAGTAACTCTAATTCCAGGCAACTCCCATAGACATCAGGATTAACCTCTGATAACGAAGGGTCTCGCCTTTTTAGTCGCTTTATTTCGCAGCATGCCTGCTGCCTCCATCCTTCCAGTATGTGGTTATCGATATGGATTTTGGCTTTTCTGAGGACGGTCACTATATGTTTAAGCTCCATTTCATCCCTGTACTCGTCCAGCAATGTCAGTACCTCGATGTCAAAAACTTCTGTCTGGTTGAGTTTTAACCATAAACTGGCAAACGCCTGTTTTTCTTTTTTGTCGTCTGGCGGGTAACCGCCCTGTGGCTCCGGTTCAGTGATTGGCTCAGAGGCTTCACCTCTGCTGGATTGAACATTATCCAGGTATTGGGACAGTGATTCTTTAATCTCATCGGGGCATTCTGTCCCTGATGCTTCGATTCTTTTTCTCAGTTTGCCAAGCAAGGATTCAGGCAGTCTCTCTTTGAACTGGTCAATGGATTTCCAGGCGAGGTCGTTGATGGCCATTTCCCTGTTGATCAGGTTAGTCAGAACATAAACAGGTAAAGGTTTGAAGGGGGCTATTTCAACGGCACCTTCTGCCCCGGGCTCTCTGTTTGTGGATAATCTGGTTTCGCACCTTTGAATGTATACCGGGTAATCCAATCTTAAACGCTTTTGCCAATGATCTGCTGTCAAATAATAGTGTTCAGGCACACCAGTGATTTTCAAAAAAATCCGGAACTGCTCCTCTGGCCAGTTGCTGATTTCCATTTTTTCATCCTGTATTTTCAGCTGCGGCATTGGAAAACGGTAGATCTGAGCACTGTCATCCAGCGTCTCAACCTCAAGCCACTGCCCTTTGACCGTAAAGGATATCTCATTGAGGTTCTGCATCAGCACAACGATGTAATTCAGGGCCAGCTGTTCTCCTGACGGGATAAGTCCAGAGACGGGTATCTCAACGGT
>NZ_JAHHPN010000504.1:0-1601 GCF_024606325.1 Endozoicomonas sp. ONNA1 | reverse complement strand
GGTATCCATGAATAAGGATTGGTGCTCAGAGAGGTGTCTTTGGTGGTCAGGATCAGTTCATAAGCCATCAGCAGATTCATAGCATGAAGCGATTGCCACGCCATCGATTCAATGAGGGTCGTTTTCACCCCGCAGCCGCGAGCCCTTTGTAGCTCATCATCAGGCTGCAAATCTGATCTGACATAGCGGTTTGTGTCGGCAATGATTGACGGACTGTCGGACAATCTGCGCCGCTCACGCTTCATAGAAAAGCTCTGGTTTGGAGAAGCTGTTTTCTGTGCAAACTCGACAATAAAACGTTTTGTCAGTGGTTCGGCCTGACAGATAACAGACAATGACAGTAGCAACCACAATGTTGCCGTAAGGAGTGAATACTGAATAATTCTATCCTTGCATTCTGGTTTACAGAGAGGAAGGATAGATCAAGAAAATAATTACGTTTTATACCGCCAGTCATTGCAACCTGTCTGGTCTCAACATGTAAAATCTTCGTCATGAAAATAAGCGGGCACCGGTCAGAGATCTCTACCTAAGAGTTGTCGTCTAAATTACCTCGGTAATCACACTTATTTCACTTTCTCCCTTTTCAATTTACCCTCTTCAGGGCTGGGTTCATTATCCTGATCCACACGAACAGACATGCGTTTTCGATGTCTTCTTTTGTGATCCACCAGAGCTTTAGCATTCTTGCAGATCTTCCGGCATCGTCGCTCCTGACCATCTTCCCCGACCACTGTCATGTCACAGAGTTGTTCTCTGGTGTGGGCGATTCTTTTATGATTCGACAGGGCGCGAGCATTCTGGCAGACCCTCCCGCATGGCTGATTCTTGCCATCCTCCCTGACCAGGTTAGCGTCACAGGTTTTTTGCCCGGAGTGAATTACGCTTCTGTGACTTGACAGAGACAGATCATTCTTGAAGACTCTCCCGCATGGTCGCAACTGGCCATTCTTCCCGACTAATGACAGGTGACAGGTTTTTTCCCCGGTGTGAGCGATTCTTTTGTGACTCGTCAGGGCGCCGACATTCTGGCAGACCCTCCCGCATGGCTGCTTCTTGCCACCCTCCCCGTCTACCTCAACGTCACAGGTTTTTTGCCCGGTGTGAAATTTCCTTTTGTGAGATGACATAGCCTGATCATTCTTGAAGGCTTTCCCGCATGGCCGCGACTGGCCATCCTTCCCGACTATTGCCAGGTTACAGGTTTTTTGCTTGCCGTGAAATTTGGCTTTGTGATCCGCCAGGGCTTTAGCACACTTGTAGACCTTCGCGCACGGCCGCTGCTGGCCATCATCCGCGACCACGATCACTCGACAGATTTGTTGCCCGGTGTGGACTCTTCTTTTGTGCCCCCTCAGGGCGGAAGCATTCTTGCAGACCTTTCCGCATGACCGTTGCTGACCATCCTCCTCGACCACGGTTACGTCACAGGTTTGTTGTTCAGAATGGTATCCGATCTTGTGATTCCACACGGCTTGAGCATTCTTGCAGACCATTCCGCATGGCCGTTGCTGACCATCCTCCCCAATCACTATCCATTCACAGGTTTTTTGTCCAGAATGGTATGCGTTTTTGTGAGTCAATAGAGATTTAGCATTCTT
>NZ_JAHHPN010000503.1:0-4206 GCF_024606325.1 Endozoicomonas sp. ONNA1 | reverse complement strand
GACTACATAGCAAAAATCTATGGTCATGATGACGATGGATTATGGGAAGAGAAAGTCATCATTGCCCATGGTGACGATATCAATTCAGCCTCCTTCAGCGCCGATGGACACCATGTGGTGACTGCCAGCCACGATAACACAGCGAAGATCTATAGTCTGGAGTCCGATGGATTATGGATAGAAAAAGTCAGAATTACTCATGATGACTGTGTCATCTCAGCTAATTTAAGCGCCGATTGTCGCCATGTTCTGACCGCCAGTTGGGATGGCACTGCGAAAATATACGGCCAGGAGGCGGGTGGAACATGGCAAGAACAAGCCACCATTTACCATGAAGTCGGTGTCGATTTAGCTGCCATTAGTGCCGATGGATACCATGTGGCTACCGTCAGTGGTGATTACAGTGTGAAAATCCATGGCTATGAGGACGATGGAACATGGAAAGAAAAAATCACTATTTTCCATAGTAACGTGGTCAAAACAGCGTCTTTCAGCCCCGATGGCTGCCATCTGGTGACCACCGGTGAAGATGGCGTGGCAATAATCTGTGGCCAGAAGGCCGGTAAGGGTGGATTATGGGAAGAAAAAGCCACCATCGACCATGGTGGTTATGACCACGTCAATTCAGCCACCTTCAGTGCCGATAGCCGTCATATGGTTTCTGCCAGTCACGATGGCAGAGTGATAATTTATGGCCATGACGACGATGGATTGTGGAAAATAAAATCCGAAATTGAACATGGTGGTCCGGTCAGCTCAGCCACCTTCAGTGCCGATGGCCGCCATGTGGTGACTGCCAGTGAAGATTATACGGCGATAATTATTGGCCAGGAAACTGATGAATCATGGGTAGAAAAAGCCTCTGTTTACCATTGGGAACCGGTCATATCAGCCGCCTTCAGCAACGACGTCAGCCATGTGGTTACCGTCGGCTTCGATGACAGGGTGAAAATCAATGAACTATTCATGGGCGATTGATTGTTTGCTTGCTTTCACTTTTCCGGAAGCCTACTGAAATAGTCATTCCGACAGGATATGAAGGTCAGTGTTTTTCAGTTTTGGTGAGCTGGCATCGTAGACCGGGCCGACTTGCCAATGCCTTTTGCCTTCGGCCTTCGGCCTGAATCAGGAAAACATCAAAATGATCGTAGTGAGGACCCACTGAACCCCCATCGATTGCATAGCTGATCATAATGTCTTCAAGTTGCCAGGAGGGCAGAAAGTCAAAGTAATCCAGCAGCGAGTGAACATCGGGAACCCAGTGATCCATAGCCTGAACCAGAAGTGTCCACTGACCGGGAGGCAGACAGGAAAAGTCAGACTCTCTAAAAGGTCCTCGTCTCAGCTCCCATGGAGTTTCTCCCTTTTCTTGGCGCTGTACCCCAGAGATCCGGCTTTAAAAGCCAAAGCCCGCTGGTTGGAGGAGTACGCTGATACCGTTTTGATGAAAGTGACCAATGCCGGTTGTGCCGGATTCGAACCTGACCCGTCAGAATATTCGGGCTTTGCCGCCTATCTCCAGAGGGTCAAGGCGCACCCGGCTTTTCAGAAAAGAATGGAGGGAGATGCCAGGTTTTTGAATTAATTAATCACAAAACCCCGAAAAACAATATTGAATACAGGTGTCATCCATTTCTGTGTAGAAGATCGAAACTCAGAAGGTTAGTGGAGAAAATGGTTGCTGTCGGTGGTAAATGTTAGTTTCACTTAACAATTTGTCAGGAACTTTTATGTTAAAACCGAATCCTATTATTAACATCAATTTTGAATATACCTTCTAATTGAGGATAAGCGCTAACCATGGAGTGACCAGATATGCGACAAATAAATAACCATTCAAACGTTTTGTCATTTTCTGCTCAACCTATATCAAAGCGAGCACGTACAGGTGTCAATGCAAATAGAGAAATCACTGTTTTTGAGGGTACTAAGCCTCCATTACTGAGTTTGTCTCGCCCAACACACTTAAATATTATTGAACGTTTGGGGCTTAAAGATATTACCCGTTTGAAACAGGTATGTACCTACTTTCGAAAGCTTATTAAAGAAGAAGGTTCTCTGGCAAAGGAATGGTATCGCCGTTTTTCCTCTGCGCACCAGTTTCTACTAAAGACAGTCGTCACCGCAAAAAGTGATCAGCAACTCAGTGCTTGGTTGGGGCAATTTACGAATAATCAGGCATTGATCGATTCAGTTTTAAAACGCCGGGACGATAATGGTCTATCTCCTGCTCTGCTCTTTTTCAACAACACCAATCTAATGTCGCAGTGCGAAACATTTAATGTCGATAAAAAAGTCACTATTTCCCATAAAGGCTTCATCAATTCGGCGACTTTCAGTAAAGATGGTCTCCACGTGGTGACTGCCAGTGACGATGGCACGGCGAAAATCTATGACAAGGAGCTCGACGGATCATGGACAAAAAAAGCCACCATTGCTCATGATAAATCGGTGGCATCAGCCACTTTTAGCGCCGATGGCCGCCATGCGGTGACCATCGGTGAAGATCACAAAGTGAAACTCTATGGCCGGAATGACGATGGATCATGGCAAGCAAAGGCCACAATATCCCATGATTCCTTTGTCAAGTCAGCCACCTTCAGTGCCGATGGCCGCTATTTGGTCACTGCCAGTGACGATGGCACGGCGAGAATTTACGGCTATGAGGACGATGGAACATGGAAAGCAAAAGCTACCATTTTCCACAATGGATATATCAGTTCAGCCACTTTCAGTGCCGATAGCCGCTATGTGTTGACTGCCAGCGGCGATCACACAGTGAAAATCCATAGTAAGGAGCACGATGGATCATGGCTGGAATCAGGCATCATTTATCACAATGATTTGATCAGCTCAGCGACCTTCAACGCCGATGCTAGCCGTGTAATGACCACGAGTTATGATGGCGGGGCGAAAATTTACGGTCAGGAGGAAGGTGGAACATGGGAAGAAAATTCCGCGTACTATGCTACCCATGCCGATTCAGTTGCCTTCAGCGCAAATGGCAACTATTTGGTGACCGTCAGTGACGATTACACGGTGAGAATCTATGGTCATGAGGACGACGGATTATTGGGATTAAAAACCACTATTTTCCATAAAAATAAGGTCAACTCAGCCGCCTTCAGTCCCGATGGCAGCCATGTGGTGACCGCCAGTAATGATGGTAAGGCGAAAATCTATGGCCAGAATAAAGATGGATCATGGGAAGAAAAAGCCACCATTCACCATGCCGGTGATGTTAATTCAGCCACTTTCAGCGCCGATGGCCGCTACGTGGTGACCGCCGGTGACGATGGCAAGGTGAAAATTTACGGCCGTGAGAGCGATGGATCATGGAAGAAAAAAACCACTATTTATCATAATGGTCGAGTCTATTCAGCCACCTTCAGTACCGATGGCCGCCATATAGTGACCGCCAGTAAAGATAAAACGTCGAAAATTATTGGCCTGACGGCTGAAGAATCATGGGTAGAAAAAGCCACTATCTCCCATCGGGGGCTGGTCTCATCAGCCACCTTCAGTGGCGACTGCAGCCATGTGCTTACCACTGCCGCAGACAATGGCTATCACAAGGCGAAAATCACTGAGCTGCGAATGAATGAATAATTGATTGTTTGCCTTCACTTTTATTCAATTTAAGAGGTTTCTTCTGAGTGACGCTATTTAGCGTGTGCTGAAAGACAGAAACTTTTGTTAGTTTCACTTAACAACATGTCATGAACTTTTACTTTAAGACAGAATCCAACCCTTAGTTTCAATTTTGGATGTTCTTCCTGATTGAAGATAAATAAAAACTATCAAACAAAGGATTGACAAAACATGGAATCGATAAATAACAACTCAAAAGCTGCTTTCTCATATTTACCAAAACCGCCTCAATCTATATCGGAGCATGCACCAACGGGTGTCAGTGGGGGTAGGGAAATCAGTGTATCTGAGAGCAGTGAGTCTCCGCTACTCAATTTGCCCCGCCTCACACAATTAAATATTATTGGCCATTTGGGGCTTAAAGATGTTGCCTGTTTGAAACAGGTATCTAGCCACTTTCAAGAGCTTATTAAACAAGAAGATATTCCGGCAAAGGCATGGTATCGCCGTTTTTCTTCAGCACACCAGTCTCTACTGAAGACAGCCATCACTGCAAGAAGTGATGAGCAACTTAGTGCCTGGCTGGGGCAATTTACGAATAATCAGGCGCTAATC
>NZ_JAHHPN010000045.1:0-14964 GCF_024606325.1 Endozoicomonas sp. ONNA1 | reverse complement strand
ACCGCCGACCCTCTGCTTGTAAGGCAGATGCTCTCCCAGCTGAGCTAATCACCCTTTCGGTCTTGGCCATGTGTCTCTCAACAACGCGGCGCATTATAAGCAGCGAACCGAACTTCACGCAACAGCCTTTAGACACTTTTTTTATAAGCATCCGCAACAGAGTACTGCAAAACTGTATTAAGGCTGCAAAAATCCTAAACCGATCAAAGCAGTTTTATGAATGCTTTCGGGCCAGAAACAGCATGTACTTTCTCTCACGTAGCGGAAGCTTGATGCGTATAATGCAGACACTCAATTTTGCATGGACTCAATCATGTGGTTTAAAAACCTGATTTTCTATCGTTTTACCAAACCCGTTAAATGGAATAGTGAGGAGCTGGAAGAGAAGCTCTCTGAAAAACGCTTTCGTGGCTGCAACAGCCAGGACATTAGCTCATATGGCTGGGTTCCACCTTTGGGTCGCCATGGCGATATGCTGACACACACCACTGGTGACTTTGTCATGATCTGCGCCAGGAAAGAGGAGAAGATTCTTCCCGCCAGTGTTATCAAGGATGCCCTGGAAGAAAAAATAGAAACAATAGAACAAGAAGAACAACGAGAAGTGTTCAGCAAAGAAAAAAAAGCGCTCAAGGATGACATTACAATGGAATTGTTGCCCAGAGCCTTCACCAAACACCAGAAAACGTTCGCTTATGTGGATACAAAAGAGGGCTGGCTGGTTGTGGACGCATCCTCCTTCAAGAAAGCAGAAGAACTCACCAGCTGTTTAAGGGAATGCCTGGGCAGCCTGCCGATTATTAACCCCTCCCTAAAGAACCCGCCCTCAGCCTCCATGACACAATGGCTGTCCGAAAACCCTGCAGTGCCAGCGCCTTTTATTCTGGGTGACGAATGCGACCTGCGAGAGCCTGGTGACGAGGGTGGACAGATTAATGTTCGCAGACAGACGTTGATCACAGAAGAAATCCAGGCACACCTGGAAGGTGGCATGCAGGTAAGCAAATTATCCCTGCAATGGGACGAAGCTCAGACTTTTGTGCTCAGCGATGACCTGACTGTTCGAAAACTAAAATTTAGTGAAGTGATCCAGGATCAACTGGACGAAGTGGAAGCGGAAACCGCAGCCGAACAATTTGATGCCGATTTCGCAGTCATGAGCCTCTCCCTGAGAAAGCTGATCAATGATCTGGTCGAGACTCTGGGCGGACTCACGGAAGCAACTGCTGAACCTTAATCGCCATCGGGCTTCCATTCACAGGAAGCCCGACTCACTAATCCATCAATGCATCAATGCATCAAGCCAAACAGCTTGCCTCGATAACGCTTGGCCAGTGAGCTTCCAGCACCCAGCTGATCAAAAACCTTCAGCATTAAAAGTCTGGCGCCGTCATCGCGGAAGGCACGGTCTCTCCTCACGATCAACAGAAGGTTTTCCAGAGCCTGCTCATTTTCATCGGCAACCACCTGACTGATAGCAAGTTGATAACGTGCCTCATGATCGTTTTCATTATCGTGAAGACAAGCTTCCAACTCTACCCTTTGCGGTGCTTCTACCATCATTTCATAAAAAGCCAGCTTTGCCCTGGGCTGGGCAATACCGGCAGTATCGTCAGGCAATGCAGCCATCAGTGTTTTGGCATCGTCAATGCGACCTACTGCCAGCAGCAGGTTAACCTGAAGCACCTGAAGCCCGTGATTTTCAGGCTCTTCCTGAAGAATCTGTTGTAACAGCGTCAGCGCCTGCTCATGCTGCCCCTCCTCAATCAACTGCTCAACCTGTAACCTGATCCGCTCCACAGGGCTCATGGTTAACGGGTCCAGCACTTCTTTCAGGGCAGCTTCAGTCTGCAAGCCGGACAACACCTGCACAGGCTGTCCCTGATGAAAGAAGACCAGAGTCGGTACACTACGCACCCCCAGCTGAGCCATTAACTGCTGGCCCAGAGGTTGCTCAGCATCCAGCTTGGCCAACAGAAACTTACCCTGATAGTTCTCTACCAGGCTGTCCAGAATCGGTAGCTGACTCTTGCAGGGCTCACACCACTCAGCCCAGATATCCAGTAGCACCGGTCGCTGGGCCGACTGCTCAATTAATACTTCTCGGACATTTTCTTCAGTCAGATCTACAATATTTGGCAATTCATTCATGCTCAGATTCTCTAGCCGACTCGTCAGGAGCCCAGCATTCTTTAATAAAAAGTTGTAATAAAGGGCTTTGGTGGCAGATTACATGACTTCCAGATGAAGCATTACTGAAATCTTACCCACAAAATCTGTGGATAAGTTTGTGGAAGAACCCGTGAAATCATTCAGAAAGACCTATTCTTACTGCCCCTCATACAAATCGATCATTTTTTGATCAATTATTTTTCTTTATTTTTCAATAGGTTACAACTCATCCTTATAAAATCAATTACTTAGACCAGATGCATTTTTTTGACGTCAAGGGCTTGACATTTGTGCATAAAAAACAGATGACGTAAGCCTTACGTGGACTATAAATTGAAAAAAGTAAGCCGATTCCCGTCATACTGCAGATTTTTATTAATAACCAATCGCTATTAAAAGACCACCCCCTCGTCAAACCGACCCAGAGAACCGAAGAACTCCGGACCAAAGTCATTAATCAATCAAACCATATTCATCCTTGAGAATGGTGACGACTTCAGCTTTGGGGTTGTCCGAGAGCTGAAGAGGCTCGCCTGTTATGCGCTCAGCAATGTCCAGGTAGGTTTTGGAAACGGCCATCATGATGGATGGGGGCAGCTCATTCTCTTCGGCCAGAGCCCGTCTCTCGTCCATCCTGTCCTTGTTGAGCAGGATGTCCGGATCAGGAAAATAACTCAGCAACTGCTGACGGAAACCTTCCTTGGAGTTTTCCACCACCTTACCGGTCCTGTAGAAAGCTCCGTCCCAAATTCTGGAAGAATCCGGTGTCCCCACTTCATCCATGTAAATGAGCTTGTCCTGACCGTCAACACCGGTGACATAACCAAACTCAAACTTGGTATCCACAAACACCTGGCCCAACTGACCCAGAGCTTGTGAAATGACACCGAAGCCTTCTCTCAGGAGCCTTTCATAACGATCAATATCTTCAGGCTTCTGAAAGCCGAAAGCGTCGTAATTCGTCAAAAGGTCAGCCCGGGTGATGTTAACATCATCCACCTCTGGCACACCGGGGATTCCTTTCAAAATACCTTTAGTGGAAGGTGTCACCAGTAATTCCGGTAATTTCTGGTCCTTCTCAAGACCATCCGGAAGCTGGATACCACAGAAATCACGCTCACCCTTGCTGTAAGCTCGCCACATCGACCCTGTAATGTATTGACGACAGATCGCTTCAATCATCACTGGCCGGGCTTTTTGAACAATCCAGACAAAGGGATGGGGAATATCCAGTATATGGCTGTCAGCCAGACCGGACTCCCTGAAAAGTTTGAACCAATGATTGGAGATCGCATTCAGGGCAGCCCCTTTACCGGGAACCCCCCTCATGTTGCCTTCGCCCCTCCAGATACAGTCAAAGGCACTCATTCGGTCAGAAATCACCATGATGGCCAAAGGGGTATCGTCAGCTACATCATAGCCCTTTTCCCTGATCAGGCGACGGCTGTCCGCCTCTGTCAACCAGTAAACAGAGCGGACCTTGCCTGAGTGCACGGGAAGCTCTGTTCGAATAGGAAGGTCGTTATTTACGGCCAGTACTTTACCAGCAAGGCTCATTGCCAATATCCTGCCTTCTACTAATGAACAATCAACAGGAGCGAAACTTAAAGCCGCCCCATGGAACTGTTTGCGTTGCCTGGCAAACAAAAACAAAAAAAAACCAGTCATGGAGACTGGCCTTAACACTGGGATTCTACACTACTTGAGGTTTTCCTTCACAAGATTCAGCAACTTACGACTGATGTCGGCAGGCGCTGAAGTATTGGCATCCTTTTCTACCGATACCCGGACGACCCCATTCAACTCTGAGACCCTCATTAACAAAACCTCTTTTGGTGTCTCTTTCTTTTCACCACCGCCAAACCAGCCACTGAACCAGCCACCGGACTCTTTCTCTTTCCTGACCACTCCTTTAGGGTCTACCTGCAGATAGAAGATACCTGCCGAACGGTTCTTGTCAGTCACATCCACCCCTGTCTGTTGCAGGGCCGCATCAACTGCAGACCAGCTACGGGCATAAGAGAGTTGATCCATTCTCAGTAGCGGGTTACCGGCACCGTCCTGTTCAATAACAGCCAGGTCACCCAGGTTCAGATCCTGAGCCAAGTAGGAGACGGATTTATCACTGTCATCCCGCACCATAAACAACAGCAGTTCGTTCAGGATACTGTCACGCATCTTCTGACTGCGCTCCGAAAGGTTGTTCCACTTGGGTTCGGTGGTCGACTGACTTTCCTCCAAAATGGCACGAGACTTGATCCTCAGGCGCACCTCAGTAGAATTCGGTTTCACACCCTGACGCACTTCAAACTGAAATCGGTCTTCAACAGGGCCAGTCACCTCAGCCCCCATCAGTTTACTGAATGCACTGGCGACATAACCTTTTTCGGGATCTTTACCCAGGTCAGTCCACTCAGTTTCAAGAACCCCCTGTTTTACATTTCGGGATCTGACCGGAATATTATTCTCTTCCAGGAAGGCCAGCAGCTTTGGCCAGACTTCATCAGGGGAATGACCCACCAGCAACCATTCTTCATCACCTGCCCTTTCGATGGTATAGACTCTTCCCTCCTCCTGAGTCAGGCGCTGGTCAGGCCTTGGCACATCAAACTCGGACTCCAGATGAGAGTGGTCCGCAGAAATGGGCGGAATAGACAAGGATTCCACCATAGGCTCAGTGTTCATCTGCTCCGGAATTTCCAACGGCCTGGTCACCCTCGCCTGGGTATAATCACCGGATTTATCCCGGAAATAGCCCTCCTTGCCGAATGGATTGGCACAACCTGTCAGCGCCAGAGCACAGGCCATAACCGGCAAGGTTTTCATCGCTCGCGACATACGATCTCCATTCTGAAAAGCTCCATAACAATCCCCCGGATGACATCTTTCATTTTCCCGGGCTGAGTCATAACCGTAGACTGAGGTCAGGCTGAACCCACCTGAACCTCTAATAATCAAATCAGCTCAGCCTGCTTCAGGGCTTCTCGCAAATCCGAGTGATAACCTTCTGATAAGGGTGTCAGAGGCAGGCGAATACCCTCTCCAATCAGCCCCATCTTCGACAGCGCCCATTTCACAGGAATTGGGTTTGCCTCAACAAACAGCTTCTGATGCAGTTCATCCAGTTTAGCGTTAATTGCTTCTGCTGTTGCCCGATCTCCATCCAGAGCCGCCACACACATCTCGTGCATTTTACGGGGAGCCAGGTTGTTGGTGACAGAAATGACGCCGTTAGCACCCTGCAACATCATTTCCATACCGGTAGCGTCATCGCCGGAGTATATAGCAAAGTCATCACCACACAGTTGACGAATCTCGATACCACGCTCCAGAATGCCGGTCGCTTCTTTTATGCCGACAATATTTTCATGACCGGACAGACGAGCCACAGTCTCAGGTAACATATCCACGGCAGTTCGACCGGGTACATTATAAAGAATTTGGGGAATGGCCACAGCATCAGCAATAGTTTTGAAATGCAGGTACAAACCTTCCTGGGTTGGCTTGTTGTAATAAGGAGTCACCAGCAGGCAAGCATCAGCTCCCAGAATTTTCGCTTCTGCTGTCAGCAGAACGGCTTCCTGGGTAGAATTCCCACCGGTACCGGCAATCACCGGAATCCGGCCATTAACCTGCCTGACAATCCGTTTAATCACTTCACAGTGTTCCTGCACGGTCAAAGTAGCAGATTCTCCGGTAGTACCCACGGCCACGATGCCATCAGTACCTTCCTCCACATGGAATTCAACCAGTTTCTGAAGACGCTCCCAATCCGGCTCTCCATCGTCCTGCATCGGGGTCACGAGCGCTACAAGGCTACCGGTAATCATCTATCCACTCCAAGAGATCAGTCATAAGCTGTGCGTAATGTTACTGACGCACACAGCCATTAACAAGGGCGGCGTTGACATTCCGCTCAACTCAGTCCAGCTTTATAGACCATTTCAGTAATTAGCATTATGCTACAGGCTTGCCAGATCTCGAGACAATCTGTTGATCAAGCTCATTTTGTGACCGAATATGAAAGCCTGACATTTGTTAAAGCCAGCTGAAGCAGAGACAACTGTTTACTATTTAAGACTTACTATCCAAGACAAGAGAATCGAAGGAAGAACAATGAGCTTTACCCTAGGCCAACCCGTTACGGAATTCACTGCTGAGGCGACCAATAATACCACCGTCACCCTGTCCGAACTGAAAGGCAGGAAGGTCGTCATTTATTTCTACCCTAAAGACAATACCCCAGGCTGCATCAGTGAAGGCCAGACTTTCCGCGATCTGTACTCAGAATTCCAGGAAGCTGGCACACTGATTTTCGGCGTCTCCCGTGACAGTCTGAAATCCCACGAAAACTTCAAGGCTAAACATGAATTTCCGTTCGAACTGATCTCCGATCCCGATGAAGAACTCTGCAAGCTGTTTGATGTCATCAAGTTAAAGAATATGTACGGCAAAGAATATATGGGGATCGAGCGCAGCACTTTTCTTATTGACCGTGAAGGCATTCTGCAACACGAATGGCGTAAGGTCCGGATCAAAAATCATGTAGAAGACGTTCTGCAGGCTGCCCAGGCACTGGGTTAATCTTGACATCCTCCCACTGCTATAGAGGACGTCGTAAAACCTCTGAAGCAGTGGAATTCCTTCAGCGAGACGGCTATGCCCAGCAGCAAGAATGTTCTTTGCTGCGTTTAAAAATTGCAGGCGTTCAGCTCCGCAATCTGCACAAGTCCATTTTCCTATTCGCAAACCTGCTCTGGCTTTCGGACTGCTGGACGGTGTGCTCGAACAAGCTTGGGTGAGTGCCGGTGGCAGCCATGCGGTCAGCGCTACAAGGTGAAAATAACTGAACTACAGAGTACTCATTCATTACTTGCTGTCATTGTCCGACGCCATTCTGCGGGTACTGCATAAAAATGGTTAGTTGTACTTAACAAAATGTTATGAACTTATCACTCCCGAGCAGTCTCTAACCTGCACACATAATTTATTAACGACTTTGTTGATCGAAGATAAATTCCAAATTTTTAAGGAGTCAGACATGCACAGAATAGATAATATTCCCATCGTTGAAGGTCCGGCCTCAACACCAACGCAAGCTCAATTGCCAACACCAACGACTGACAGCGCGGGCAGGAGCATCACTGTTATTGGCGAGGAAAAAATGGAAAGACCATCACTACTGTCTTTATCCTCACCTTCCATAATTTTTCGCTGTTTGCTGCAAAGAGATATTCACAATACAAGACTGACATGTTCGCGCCTTCAAACGGCTGTCAGAGAGGAGGACGCTCTGGCAAATGCCTGGTATCGCCAATTCTCTTCAGCGCACCAACATCAACTATGCTCGTCCATCAATGCAAAAGACAGGAATCAAATTCGTGATTGGTTGAAGCCCTTTACGGAAAACAAGGCGTTAGCCGAGTCAATGGCAAACCTCCCAATGGAGAGCGATAATTCGCCTGCACTGTTATATTTCATCAGAACCCGCCTAATGTCTCAATGTGAAACATTTAATCTAAATACAGAAGCCACTATTCACGAAAATAATTTTATCAACTCAGCCGCCCTCAGCCTCAATGGACGCCATCTGGTGACCACCAATGAAAACCATAGTGCGATTATTTACGGCCAGGAAGCGGTCGGAGGACCATGGGTAATAAAATCCAGCATCCACAATCATTCCAGGGTCAAACCACCCACATTCAGCCCTGATGGTCAGCATTTGCTATCGATCAGTTGTGATCTCACTGTGAAAATATATAGCCTGGGGTCCGATAAATCATGGGCATTAACAGTCTCCCTGCCCCATGACGGCATTGTCCAATCAGCCACCTTCAGCAGCGATGGCTGCCATGTGATAACCGTCTGCCGGGATGACACTGCGAAAATCCACAGCCGGATGGACGATGGATCCTGGGCAGTAACGGCCACCCTTTCCCATGAATATATCGACTCAGACCAACTCAGGACCGACAACTGCGACGAGATATCTGCCACCTTCAGCACCGATGGCAACCATTTGGTAATCACCTGGGGGAAACACACAGCGACGATCTATAACCAGAAACCCGATGGATCATGGGAATTAGAGGGTATCATTCCCCATAGAGCGACTATCAACTCAGTCAGCTTCAGCCCCAATGGTCACTATGTAGTGACTGCCAGCGAAGACCGAACGGCGAAAATTTTTGGCAGGGATAGCAATGGATTGTGGGTCGAAATAGCCAACCTTGACCACGAGGATTCTGTCAACTCTGCTACCTTCAGCCCCGATAGCCGCCACATGGTGACTGCCTGTGATGATGGCAAGGTAAAAATCTTTTACCTGAACGCTCATGAATCATGGAAAGAAAATGCCATCTTTAAACATTATTACAGCGTGTTCTCAGCCACCTTCGGCCCTGATGGCCACCATATAGTGACGGCTAGCGAGGACTGCACAGCAAAAGTCATTGGTCAGGCAACCGATGGGACATGGTCAGAAAAAGCCAGCATTAACCATGATGACTGGGTTAATACAGCCACCTTTAGCGCCGATAATCGCTATGTGGTAACCGCCAGTTGGGATGGATCAGTGCAAATCACTGAACTACAGAGCAATCACTTCCATCCTGAAACAGACTCCAACCCGAATATTTCATAAATTAGAAGGAGCTGTTTGTTGTGCAGGGCAGTCTATTCCCGGACAGCCTTCTGGCCCACCTGTTCCACATCATGCACACTGGGCCAGGCATTCATGACAGCTTTGAGCAAAGTCGCCAATGGAATCGCAAAGAATATTCCCCAAAAGCCCCAGACTCCCCCAAACACCAGAACCGCAACGATAATAGCAACCGGATGCAGATTAACCGCTTCGGAAAACAACAGGGGAACCAGAACATTGCCATCCAGAGCCTGAATGATGCCGTAAACAACCATCAGCATCATGAACTCCTGCCCTACACCCCACTGGAACAGACCGATCAGGGCGATAGGAATAGTGACCACAGTGGCACCAATGTAGGGGATCACGACTGAGAAGCCCACCAGCACAGATAGCAGAACAGCGTAATTTAGCCCTAGCCAGGCAAAAGCTACAAAGCTGACTCCGCCAACAATCAAAATCTCAATAACCTTGCCACGTATATAGTTGGCTATCTGGTCATTCATTTCGTCCGCCACCTGAATAATTAGCCGGCGTCGCACGGGTAAGCGACCACCAATCCAGCCTAGCAGTTCGGTTTTATCCTTAAGAAAAAAGAACACCAGAATGGGTACCAGAATCAGATAAACCAGGATACCTAACGCACCAGGCAACCTGGAGATAGAGAATGACAAAGCCCAGGGGCCGAACTTGGCCAGATGCATATTGATGGCATTGCTAATAGCCGCTGTCTGAGATTCCGAAATAAAGGCCGGATAGAGTTCTGGCAGCTCTTTCAGAATCAACTGCCACTGCTTCACCATATTCGGCAATTCATTCAGCAGGCCGGTAACCTGCTGCCAGATCAGTGGAATTAACAGAAATATTGAAATAAGCAGAACCGCCATGAAGAGAGCAAAAATCAGACTGACGGCCAAAAGATGGGGGATTCCCCATTTTTCGAATAAGTTCACCACGCCCTGCATCAAAAACGCCAATACCAGTGCCGCCAGGACCGGAGCCAACATATTCCCCATAAAGATGATGACCATAAACCCGGTCACCAGCATCAACAGCAGCACCAGGGCTTCATGATCCGACAGGTAACGGTTCAGCCAATCCCTGATGATATCCAGCATATTTTCTTCCTTTTGACTTACTCAGGAGCCTGACAAGGTTGTCTATTGCCAGTCAGACTTCGGATATTGAAGATCCAATCTTATTTATGCTCAAGGGTAAAGATAAATACCCCGGAAGCCTCATCACTGGACAGCAGTCTATGCCCACTGATGCGGGCAAAACTGGCAAAATCCCGAACCGAACCCGGGTCTGTGGCCTGAACCCGCAACACCTCGCCCTGATCCATTTTACTGAGTGCCTGCTTGGCTCTGAGCAGGGGAAGCGGACAACTCATCCCCTTCAGATCCAGTTCAACATTCACTTCTATCATGATGAAACTTATTCTCCTTAAGGAAAGCTGGAAGTCAGCTGTACAAGAAACCAGTCACCCCACCCGTCTCACAATAAAAGGTTATGGTGCAAATATCAGTGACGTGTAAAATGATGTGGAGACTGTTTTTTTCGATCACCCAGAGATACCAGTCGTGACACACGCACTATCGGCCAGACCCGAAAGGTAAGGAGGCCGTAAAATGCAATGTTTTTTTCATAGCTGTTTGAGCCAGCACCTCTATGACGATACAGTGTACCGCAGATTACATGAGTATGGATATTCTATGAAGCAACCGGGTTTCCTCGTGGCAGCCCTGCTAAGCACCTGGCTCGGAACTTCTTCCGCAGTTGTATGCGCGGCCCCAATTGAACTGCCCAGCCTGGGGGACAGCACCTCCGGAGTAGTCTCACCACAACAGGAATATGAGTTGGGGCAGACTTACCTGAAATATTTACGAAGCCGGACTCCTACCGTGAGTGACCCCGAGGTCAAGGAGTACCTCGAAAGACTCATCTACCGCCTGGCTGAATTCAGTGAGATTAAGGATCACCGATTAAATACCATAGTCATAGACAGTGCTGTACTAAACGCCTTTGCAGCACCAGGCGGAATCATTGGAGTCAACTCCGGTCTGTTCTTCAACGCTGACACAGAAGCTCAGTTTGCCGCCGTACTCGCTCACGAACTGGCCCACCTGAGCCAACGTCATTATGCCCGTAACGTAGAAGATGCCAAGAACAAGAGCCTGCCGACCGCTGCCGCCATTCTTGCATCGGTTGTCTTGATGGCAACAGTAGGCAGCGAGGTGGGTGCCGCAGCACTATCAACAACAGTGGCCGGTGTCCAGAGCAGTCGCCTGCGCTTCAGCAGGCAGTTTGAACGCGAGGCGGATAATATTGGTATTCAGACGCTTGCCAAGGCGGGCTTTGACCCTCAGGCCATGCCTGAAATATTCGAGAACATGAACAAGTCCAGACGTTACCAGAGCCGACCCCCTGAGTTTTTGCTGACACACCCCGTCACCGACAACCGAATTTCAGACTCAAGAGCCAGGGCTGCACAATTGCCTTCCGAGGGCTCTAAAGGCAGCCTTGATTATCAGCTAACCCGTATGAGACTGCTGGTTCTCAGCACCGAAGACCCGGCCCGCTATACACGACAATTATATAAGGAACTGGAGACCGGCCATACCAGCTCGGAAGACATAACCCGCTACGGTCTGGCTCTGGCCAGCGTGGAAGAACGGGATTACAAGACAGCAGAGAAAGAGCTGACCATTCTGTTGAAGAAACACCCCCGCAACCTGCATTTGATTATGGCTCAGGCCCGGCTGGAATCAGCTACCGGAAAATCCGATGAGGCGATTAAACGACTGGATGCAGCGCTTTCCATTCATCTGGATAACTATCCGCTAATGGCGACCAAGGCAGAGATTCTGATTCAAGCCAAAAAATTCAACGAAGCCAGAGATCTTCTTCTGAGGCTGAGTCGCAGCCGACCCAACGACCCGGATATCTGGTATGAACTGGCGGAAGCACAGGGGCTGTCGGATGACATTCTGGGCTTACATCAGGCCCGGGCAGAGTTCTTCTTCTTGACAGGCAACCTGGACGACGCTATCAAGCACCTTCAGTTTGCCCGCAAAATGGTGGGTGATAATTACGCCCTGAGGGCCAAGATCGATAAAAAGTTAAACGACATTTTCGAATATCGTAAGAAGCTTGAAAAAAGCTGACCAGACGAGGCCGCCGCTATGGGCGGCCTCGACTCATTCTTCCAGCTTGATATTGAGAGGATCAGGCTGACAGCGATGCCGTGAAGTCGAGCATACGATTCAGTGGAATCAGCGACTTCTCTCTGAGCTCACCATCCACTTTTACCAGATTCAACTGGCCTGGTTTTTCAAGACACTGAACCAGTGCTTCCAGAGAGTTCATGGCCATCCAGGGGCAATGAGCACAACTCTTGCAGGTAGCGCCGCTACCAGCAGTCGGAGCTTCTACAAAGGATTTGTCCGGGGACGCCTGCTGCATTTTGTAGAAAATACCTCGATCTGTCGCAACAATAAATGTGGCATTTTGCATTTCCTGAGATGCTTTCAGCAGTTGACTGGTAGAACCTACGACATCGGCCATCTGAACAACCGAGTCGGGTGATTCCGGATGCACAAGTACCGCTGCGTCCGGGTAAACCTGTTTGAGGTCTTCAATACCCTTGGCCTTGAACTCTTCATGAACGATACAGCTACTATTCCAGAGCAGCATGTCTGCCCCGGTGTTTTTTCGGATGTAACTGCCCAGATATTTATCCGGACCCCAGATGATTTTTTTGTCCTGATCCATCAGATGCTCAACGATGTCTACAGCACAACTGGAAGTCACCACCCAGTCTGCCCGGGCTTTTACCGCCGCGGATGTATTAGCATAGACAACCACTTCACGATCGGGATGCTGATCACAAAAAGCCGAAAACTCATCGACCGGACAACCAATATCCAGTGAACACTCCGCTTCCAGTGTTGGCATCAAAACACGCTTGTGAGGACTGAGAATTTTTGAGGTCTCACCCATAAACCGAACGCCGGCAACGACGAGGGTATCCGCAGAATGATCACGGCCAAAGCGAGCCATTTCAAGGGAGTCCGCTACAAAACCACCGGTTTCTTCAGCCAGAGCCTGAACGACTGGATCAGTGTAATAATGGGCAACAAGAACAGCATTTTCCTGTTCCAGAAGCTCTCGCACCTGCTGCTTCAGTGCTCGCTCTTTTGCTTCATCCAGGCCCTGAAAGGGTGCGCCACTGATATGCTCCTGAACAAATGCTCTATCACTAAGTACACTCATAAAAATCGGTCTGAAAGTCTCTACAAGACATAATTAGGCAAATCGCAAGGATTTTAACATAAATGAAAGATTCAGGCAGCCGGGAAAAAAGGGAAGGGTAACACCCTTAAAACTGACCAGCTACCCATCCGGTAAATTGCCGAATTTAGACTAGGATTACATCAATCTTTCTGAACCCGCTCTGACAAAGAACAAAGGTAGTCTCATGTCATTCAAAGGACTATGCCCTCTTTTCTTCTTTTGCGCTTATGCTTTATTTCCCTCAGAAGGTGTCAGTGCGAGTCAGAACGGCATTAGACTACTTGGCAGTAAAAAGCTGGATTACAGTGAAGATCAGCCCATTCTCGGAATTTCTTCCATCCGTTACGACAAAGCTCATCATCAATTCATTTTGCTTTCAGATGATACCGGGGCCGTTCCCAACTATTACAATAAAAACGGCCAACCCCGATACTACCTTGTACCGGAAGAAACTCTTATTAACAAGAACGGTCTGGTAAAAAACAAAGGCACTTTCCCGGAAGAGTCTGTCACCCGGATCAGGGAAGTTATCATTGAGCCTAATGACTCTGTTTTTTGGACAACCCATGGCCATATTGATACAGAAGGTTTTGACTTTCTTGGCGACAATGCCTTTCTGGTCGCTTCGGAACAAAGCGCAACCTTTCTGTTCAATTCGGTTTTCCCCTGGATTCGATTTCCCGGATGGAATATTCACAGCTCTCTTCTGAAAGTAGGTAGAGACGGGACTCTTCTGGGCGCGTACTATTACCCCGGCGAGTTCTCAAGTGTGAACTGGCGCTTTCACTGGAAGACTCCACACTGGGTGCCTGGCATCTATGACAGTGAGTTCAGCTTGCAAATCCAGTCCCCCTCCGACAAAGGGGTCAAGAGAAACCGGGGCTTCGAAACAGTGATCCACCTTCCGGGAACTTCTGATTACCTGGCTATCACTGAACAAGGCGTTATGCAGGATGAAAAAGACTGGGATTATCATAAAGGCCCTGTACCCAGCCGTGTATTACGTTTCTCGATGGTCGAAACGGCCAACCATCTTCTGGCAACTGTTGAACCGGACATTCAGTACCATTATCAGCCCACTTCTGTTCCTGTAGACCTTTATGACCCTCAGACAGACGTTATTGTCCAGAGCATCAGCGATGCTCAGGCCATCAATGATCATCAGCTCCTCGTCATCGAAAAAAATCACGTTAAAAAAGCCAATAGAAAAACCGTAAACTACTCCTACTCGGAAGTTTATCTGGTTGACCTGAATAACCCTGTACCTCCTTCCCGGGCTGTCGACGGCAGTGGTTCAGAAGAGGACAGCGATAAACTAACAGAGGCCACTAAAACGTCTCTACCGATGCTAGATAAACAGCGTCTACTAAGCACCAGGGATTTTGAAAAAACCTTCCCGGACTTTAAAAGAATCAATATTGAAGGGATAACACTAGGCCCTGACGGGTCTGACGGCACTAAACTACTGGTTCTGGTCAGCGATAATGGTGCCAACTCTCCCAAACCAAGAAACACTGACATTATCTTCTTTAAAGTGCCTGAAAAACTATTCAAGATGCAGTAGTTCGCCACACTGTCGCACTTCGTTGAGTCTGACAGTGTGAAATTGTAAAGGCTTTCAAACATTCAATAATCGGGTTAAACCGTTTAAGACCCTGCATATGGGGTTGGGTCGGCAACACCGGCTTCGGCAAACCCCTTTTTACGATAGCGGCAACTGTCACAGACTCCACAGGCACGGCCTTGCTCATCAGCTTGATAACAAGAAACGGTAATCCCGTAATCGACCCCGAGGCGGCTGCCTTCTTTTATAATCTCCGCCTTGGTCAGTTCCAGCAAAGGAGCACGAA
>NZ_JAHHPN010000502.1:0-3501 GCF_024606325.1 Endozoicomonas sp. ONNA1 | reverse complement strand
ACAGAGACAGAAACACAGTCACAGACTCAAACAGAGACAGAAACACAGTCACAGACTCAAACAGAGACAGAAACACAGTCACAGAATCAAACAGAGACAGAGCAGACACAGACACAAACTCAGACACAAACAGAGACAGAGGAGACAGAGAACACCCTGTGTCATTGTAGATGTCGCCTCTTTTGATTCATGACTCTCAATTACTAAAAGTTCTGCGCTTCGCTGATGCGGCGTTAAAAAGTACGGGGTTGTACGCTCATTCGACAAATCAGGGAATTTTCCGGGTTTTGGGAATTTTCCGGGTTTTATTGTGTCTGAAGTGGCACCAACTTAACAGTCGATACTTCAGACCTTATGACTCAACACCTTCAGGGCACAGCCATAAAAGCACTTCCGGAAGAGGAACGTCCCAGGGAAAAGCTGATCTCTCGCGGGCCTCAGGCACTCAGCGATGCTGAGCTGTTGGCAATTCTACTTCGCACTGGCTACAAAGGCACTCATGTCCTGACCCTCGCGTCCCAGCTGATTCAGCACTTTCAATCACTGAGTGGTTTGCTTTGTGCAACACCTGCGCAATTACAAACTTTAAAAGGCCTTGGAAAAGCAAAAGCGACTGAGCTCAGTGCCATTCTCGAAATCTGTCAGAGAGTACTCTCTGAAAAAATGTCTGAGCAAAGCACGATCAACTGCCCGGATGCCACCCGTCAATATCTTCAGCTGCATTTCAGGGGCTGTCAAAGAGAAGAGTTTGCCTGCCTTTTTCTGGACACACGGCACCGGGTTCTGGCTCTGGAAACCCTGTTTCAGGGCACACTTGATGCGGCGCCTGTCTACCCCAGAGAGGTGGTAAAAAGAGCCCTGGAGCTCAACGCAGCGGCCGTTATAGCCAGCCATAATCATCCATCGGGTGACCCACAGCCCAGTCAGGCTGATATAAGAATCACCGAAACCCTCAAGAAAGCACTGGCATTGCTGGATATCAGACTACTGGACCATATTATCATTGGTAAAGGCATATCGGTTTCTCTGGCGGAGCAAGGCATTATGTGAATCCGACCGGAGCAGTCAACATTCCCGCATCTCCAATGGCGATGGGTATAATGCTGGCAAGATTCAAAAGGTTTCCTACAACACAGGTACGTGATAATCAGGTACCCTGACGCCACAAATATCGTTTTTTACCACTATAGATTCCTTTCAAATCAGTGGATAATTCAGCCTGCGACTCCTTGCAAAACTGACTTTTCAGTCCGGCAGGAGCCTGACCGAAAATAGCGCCCAACTTGCACCAAAGCCTTGACTTTGATATAAAGCGCGGTCTTTGTATATGGGTAGCTGCTGAGAGTTCTGACTCTTGACATTGGGCAGACCTGCCCGAAAACGAACAACGGAATCCTCCGGCCTCATGGCTGGGTTTTTTTGGTTTGAGAGGCCACTACTATGTCCAAAGTTTGTCAGGTTACCGGCAAGCGCCCGGTTACCGGGAACAACGTTTCCCACGCGCACAACAAGACCAAGCGTCGTTTCGTGCCCAACCTGCACCACAAGCGTTTCTGGGTAGAGAGCGAGAAGCGTTTCGTTCGCCTGCGTGTATCCGCTAAAGGCATGCGCATCATCGACAAGAAAGGTATCGACACCGTTCTGGCCGAACTGCGTGGTAACGGTCAAAAAATCTAAGATAGCGGGAGCAATCAGTCATGGCTAAAGGTATTCGTGAAAAGATCAAGCTGGTTTCGTCGGCTGGCACTGGTCACTACTACACCACAACCAAAAACAAGCGTAACACTCCAGACAAGCTGGTGTTCAAAAAGTACGACCCGGTTGTACGCAAGCACGTTGAGTACAAAGAATACAAGATCAAGTAAGATCCCGGGTTCTTTCCGGCCCGATGTTCTGTCGGGCCCGCTTTTCCCTGACCACACCGTCACAAACTGCTTATTTTCTGTCGTTTTCACACTGATCTAATGCCCGACCGTGCACTGAACAGAGCATCTGCAGTATGAAACCGGAACTCCTATCGCCTGCCGGAACCCTGAAAACATGCGCTACGCATTTGCCTATGGTGCTGACGTAGTGTACACAGAGCAACCCTGATACAGCCTCAGAGTTCGCAACAACGACTGCAAAAATGAAAGCCTGCAAAAAGGCATTGATGAAGCTCTCGCGCCGGGAGCGCTGACCGAGAACAGTGCCCGTAGCGAGGAGGGATGAAAATGCACGCTTATGTCATTCTTGAAAATTATCTTCACCTTGTGGCTATTCATCAAAACCCGGTGAAAAGAGGTTATGTCGATAGGGCGGAGTAACGGAGTTATCCCAGCGCAAGTAATTACGTCGGCGTTGAAGGTTTGTTAGAGGTGGATCGGTTATGGTGAGTCAGGTATGCGTTCCCACGCTGGTGCGAGGGAGTCACAGATTGGCCCAAAAATGCTCTTAATTGAACTTTTAGTACAAGCAGAAGTCTAATGAATAATTCAATCAATAGTAAATTCTAAAAACCATTTACAAAAAATTAATGAAAGGAAGCTCAAAATTATGAACATGGAAGCGCTTGGTTTAATTTCAAAGGTCATGTTTGACGTACATGACAGAGGTGCCTACCTGATGCATTCAGGCAATGGCAAATCTGCGGAACCCGATTTAAAAATTAAACTCATGAGAGTTTATAATCAGCAAAACCTTAAATATTCCAGTAAACTTCCGAATGACACACCTATCAATGAAAGAACTATTGAATTCATTCATATATTACCCACTCTTGCTCAAACCTCTGATTTTTTTGATAGATTAAACAGGCATGCTGAAAATTTCTGCAGAGCGATAGAGAGTAATATTGCTGATTCAAAAGAAATACAAGACGCTCTAAAAGAGCTCAATAAGCAAAAAAGATCGAAGAAGATCAATTTACAAGAATCTTTAAGGGAACTTAAAGGTGTCGGAAACTTCATGGAATCAATTCTAAACAAATTAGACAACGAAGTTACGATAACTGATAATGAAAAAAAAATATTCAAGTTTCTGTTAGCCAACATATTGAAGATTGATCAAAATACAGACAATTCAAATGTAGAGTACATTATTAAAACGTTGACAAAATATTTTCATCCTGATAGATGCTCTGGTAAGAATAGTGATTTATATTCCTGCATTTTAAGCAATGGACTCCGTATTATCGGTCACATAAAAAATTTATGGGATGTCGACAAAACAGAGATTTCCAGAAGTCAGAAGGGTATTAGCCATGAATTACCTAATGACTCTTTGATAGAATCGATTGCCAACCTAAACAAAATTGACAACTGCTATCGACTCAAAACTTATGAAAAAATAAAAAAAGAGATGCTGGTACTCAAGGCTAGTGATCTAAAAGATAACTACAAAGAAAGATTATTAATGTCGATTATCCAAGCCAATTCATCAGCTCTGATGAAAATAATGATAAATCACCTAAGTATTAATAATTTAAAAGTCAATAATGAAACACCGCTTATTTATGCTATC
>NZ_JAHHPN010000501.1:0-1380 GCF_024606325.1 Endozoicomonas sp. ONNA1 | reverse complement strand
ACGGCAGGGAATGCGAACTTAATAATATCTGTTGCCTTTGGTGGCCCACTCTCCAAATTTATCCTTGAGCAAGCTGTCCCACTCCTTCTGATTTTTTGCATGCTTTATCATGTTGGTGCAATAAAGATCCCACCAAGTTCCCACATCGTGTTCTTTAGTCAACAATGTTTTAAATTCTCCGGTTGTAACGGGGCTAACGACAACGTTTTGATGACGTAAACAGTGTTTGGCTATTGTTAATTGGCTCTGCTCTGAACATTCTCCCCAGAATTGACGAATATACTCACGGTACTCTCTAAGGTGAAAGAAACAAAGATCAGTTTTGTAACGTTGCATTTCAACCAGAGGCAGGTCACCTTTATTGCTTTGCGTAATTTCTCTACTTGCCTCAGGAATGGCCTTCAAGCAATGGTCATGCTCATCCGCGCTATTGGCATTGACGCCAAAGTCTATGTATTTATCATTGGATTCAGGGAACAGAACAAGGTTAATAACATTTAACATCAACGCCAAAACTGCTTCCCGGGAATAATCATTGTGCGTAACGGGATCGAGGAGAAATAATCTTTCAAATGGATTACCTGAATCCCGCTTATAATTTCCTTCTTCCAGGAAGGCGGTTCTGAACTCAAAATACACATCTTTGAGATCTTTAATTTTGCGATCATAGAATTCCGGGTTATTACAGACAAAATTTGTTGCATTGGTAATATCCTTAAAGTTAATCCTAAACAGTCCACGAATAATTCCGGGAAGTTGCTGTGGATAAAAAGTCTTGATTTCGTCAATATGTCGGATCAGAATTTTCCGACTTAAATTATCCAGCGGTGTTGAGCCGGAACGTAGATAATGATTTTTCCCCATCACCACCAGCCATTGTTGCAGACTGAACTCATTGTGCTGATTGACACACGACTGACGCAGGATTCGGGAAAGCTGGTGTGTGCTTTCAGATACCTGGTTACCCTCACCAATTTCGGGGCGGAAATGGGCATTGCCTAATATCGATGATGAAAACCGCTTACCTTCAAAAGAACAGCCGCTGAAAAAGCCATCTTCAACAATGGCACTGTTTAACTGTTCTGTATTGAATTTACACGTATGAAATGAAATGGATTGAAACACTGTCCCCTTCATTGAACAGCCGCTGAAATCAATCCCTTTTAAATTATGCGCCCGTCCTTTCAGCTTAAAACCATCAAGGGAATCCAGCTTTCCCTTCAACAGTTGTGGGTTTTGCTCAAACAACAACTGTATGCCCTCTTCACCACAAACCTTGACGAGTTTTTTGATGCCTTTGTCAAACTGGCTGCCTTTACAGGTTATCTCATGGTAAAGGAGTGACCAGGATTGCCGAAAAAGCTTTTCCAGCGGGCGCCC
>NZ_JAHHPN010000500.1:0-2899 GCF_024606325.1 Endozoicomonas sp. ONNA1 | reverse complement strand
TCGGAGATGACGATAGATTGAGTTTGGCCGTTACCTCAGAGCAGACCTTTGCAATGGGTTCATCCAGCTTTGCTCTTTTGGCCGGAATGCTATTATCAGGAACGCCGTTATTACGAAAGGCTTTATTTATTTCTCCACCAATATGACCATCCATAGTTAACCTCCCTACAACCATATAAAGGATTAAGTTGAAACTGTTTAATCATTTGACCTTTATGTAGTACGAAAGTTCAATTTTGATAGTTGTTCGTTGCCGTGGAAGGAATTGACCAATCTCGAAAAACTCATCATGGCCAGACTGGTATCATGTATCCAATGCGTCACAAATCGAATTCAGATTCACGCTGTTAATAAACTCTTCGGCAATTTTGTCCATATCATCGTTTTTGAGCACCAGAGCGTTAACGGCGTTATGTGCCTGCCGTAAGCAAGCATTATTAACAGAATCTTGAAAAATGAAACAACTATCAATATCATCCATCATGGCAAACAGCTCTAGTGGTGAGGATGGATCATGAGCACCATACTCGTTCATTTCGCCAGTGTCGCACCCAACGTTAGCAGCGGCCCAACAAAACGTTAAGCTACCGCCTTGCGAGTTTGTCAATCCATGAAGATAATGACAAAAGGCGTGTACAATCGCTCGCTTGCATTTGCCCGTTGACGCATCAACAATATTTCTCTCCGGAATTTTCAATGCTCTCAGAGCTTGACGATGTCGTATTCTCGTTGCCTTACAGGTACTGACTTTTTGTAATATCTTCTTTAATTCCGGGCGCTTCTCAGCTCTCATTTGAAGCAGGGCTGCAGCTTTTGTATCAATTACTTCCTCGGGCAAGGCCACTTGTCCCATGATAATCACCGGACGGTGATGGGTCTTGTCCGAGACAAATTTCGGAAACGCGGGACGGCGCACCAGCATTCGCTCTATATTTGGAATGCCCTCAGGTTCGAACGTCCAGGCGGGTTGCATTGAGGAGCTGGCAATTTTCTTTTCAAGGTATGGCGAAAAACCATCATGACAATGAGTCACGAGCAGGGTAGTACCTTTGCTCTTTTGGAATCCTTTATAAGCCAACTGCCATACCTGGCTATTTTTTTCCCTGGACAATAGTTGCCTATAAAACTTTGTTAGACACTGGCTGGCTTTAGCCTTCAGTTCATCGACAGCTTCCAGACACACCAACATCTGATGATGTCGAGCAGCATCTATAATAGAGCCCTCATAAATCGGCAGTGGATCCAACCAACCCGATTCCATGACTTCAAGGGCAAAATGAATGACCGAAGGTTTCATTAAGTCACTGCCTCTCAGTGTTTTCACAATTAAGTACAACCACAGGTCAATGATTGCTCCGCCCTGAAGCATCATTTTTGAATGGAGCAACTTGAGTTGTTCAGTGACCTGATTTTCATCGCTGTCGTATAATATTTTTCTTAATGCCTTCGATATCGGTTTAACTTCGCTCTCGTAATAGCCCAATGCTCCTGGCTCCAGCGACTCGATAATTGAAACACCCATGGAAAAACTGGCCAGATCTTTTTCCTCCCATAGGTTCTTTAGTATTTCGGAGGTACTTAGATTGGTTTCTGGCAACAGACTTTTTGTCTCAAGAGGTTTGTTCAGTTCCTCAAGGCTCAGTCCACAGGCTTTAGCCAGAGCTCGCTGTTGTGCTAAATCAGCCCCTTTCAGGAGATCTTTCAGAAGATCCTTGCTCTTCTTTAGCTCAGTACTGGAATCAGGGAGCTTTCTGATGGGCTGAAAGTCAGGTGTGATTTTTGTCCTCTCTACTGGTGCCCCGCCTAAATCTGCAGACTCCCAAGTCTGGCCTCCATCCCGGGAATACTCAGCAAAGCTGTGTCTTTGGTTTTTAATTTGCCGACATGGAATTCCGAAATAACGACAAAAAGCAATAAAAACAGGTACACGATGACGACAGCTACCTTGTTGCCGTGTTACGAGGAATTGAAAGAAATTTTCCTCATCTTTTGGTTCGATCCTACCGGAAAACTGTTTGCAATAGTCAGTGATCGCTCTGATTCGTTGCTCCTTGTTTTTGGCGTTTTTTATTTTCTGCAAACCCGCCCGTGCTTTGGGTCGTTGATGCTTAATGGTCACAAACACTTTGCTCAGAACTTTTTTCATACCTTTTGAACAGTGGCTGTCAAGCCATGTTGATGGTTCGGGTCTGGCTTCTTTAACAGGTGCTTTTTTGCCCGGTTCTCCGGGTTGTACGACATAAGTAAACTGAATAGGCTGCCTGGTTTTAGCCTGAGGAGTCAACAGTGTGTGAAGCCCGGTATAATGATCCCTGATCAGGGTAAATGGGAGATCAGGTTTCATGCGCAAGGCCACGATGTAGTCGTCAGGAGTGAGGCTGGGCAATGCATATTTACCCTTCTTCGATGACCGCTTAACAGTCGCCAGCGTTTGATCTCTGGTTAATATCAGTGTCTGGTCAGGCCCCGGTAACCGATCAGGTATGAGGGTCTCGAACCCCTGAATGTGTTGATCATTAAGATCAATATGTTCGATATCACCCCTGGCAGACACATTTATATCCTCTGCCCACCAACGATACATCCAGGAAGAAGGATTCCGCGTATTAAAAATTTCATGATCATTAAATTTTGGCCTTTCCAGTTTCTCATAGTTCGTGCTCCGATCCAGCGTCTTAGCCCGTATCTTGAGGACTTCTGGTTTGTATTTTTCAGGCGTGCTATCACCGTCCATAGCCAACACTTTGTTACTACAATCGCCAACCCAATGGTTTGGGTGATTACTTATCTGATGCCAAAAAGCAGGCCAGAATTGAACAGCATTGGAGTTCCATGTGCTTATACGCTGATCAGCCTCCTGAAGATAAGGCTGGGAAGCCGGTAATTTCAGCGTTTGTTC
>NZ_JAHHPN010000499.1:0-1435 GCF_024606325.1 Endozoicomonas sp. ONNA1 | reverse complement strand
GGCCAGGCTGCTCAGGTAATGTACCAGCCGTTGCCCTCTGCGAATGATCCTGTTCAGAAAGCTCAGGGCTTCGTGGTTTCCATCGGCACTGTCACTCATGGCCAATGCACTATCGTTGCTGTTGATCAAAGCTGTGGGGCTCAGGCTGACTTGTCCGCCTTTAAAGTGCAGGCTGGCCAGCACGTCCGGTTTGATCAGTGCCAGGGTCTGGTTAGTGTCGGTATTGATGATCCTGACGCTCTGGCTCCTCAGGGGCAGGGAGCCGTTGCTGAGTGTGAGGTTGCTGCCGCTGCTCTGCTCCTGCGGGTCACACTGGTTAAACCCTACCTGTTCCGCAGTCAGGTCAGTAAAGAACAGTGCGGTGCTGTTATCACCCGTCAGTCGTCGTAAATCCGCTTTTGACCCGGACGACAGGAGGACATAATGCTTGCCATAATCGTCTACTGTCCGGGCTGGCCTGCACGCCCGCAGGTCATAGACGTCATTGCCAGGACCACCGATCAGGGGGCGGGTCCAGTCGACGAAGGCTTGCCACAGGCTGCTGTTGCCGGGTGCTTCCAGCTTTCGGTTGTCACACCGATCGCTCCGTGTCCAGTTTGCCAGTACCTCGGGGCGTGCGGCTGCGTTTCCCGACGTCCCCAGCAGCAGCAGGTCATTACCGCCCCGCCCCAGAATGGACCATTGTCGGGCATGGGCGCCCACGTACAGGATGTTGTTACGGTCATTGCCCCAGAGTCTTAATGTCCTGTTGCCCATGGCCGACGAGCTGATCACGGCGGGTATAAACGGCCATGGACGGTAATGGCTGCCGGGTTTCGGTCCGCTCACCTGAACACTGCCGGGTTCCCAGCCCCACTGGTTTGTGCCAGTAATAAACACTTGTCGTCTGGATTGTATGGGGTTTAATGGCTCCAGCGTCAGTTTAATCCCGTCCATAGCCCGGTGTGTGACGATTTTTACTGGCCGGTCTTGCGCTTGCCGGATGTACAGGGGGTTGCTGGCGTTGGCGTGGATGAATCGAAGGCGGTTCTTCCGGTTCCCTGCCGTTAATGGAAATACCACCCCCTGGCCAGAGCGCATCACCCTTGCTGCCAGATCGGATAAGGTCAGCTGAAGGTCATTGAACACCAGGGTCGTTGGTTGCGGGAACCGGTCGTGCTGTTTAGGCCAGACCCCCTGGATCACGATCCCGGCGTTGCCTCCCTCAAAGCGGTGAGACAGGACCAGGTTCTGACCCCGGCGACCGGCCTGGTAAAGGAAGGCCGGTACTTTCAATTCAATGCGGGTCTGTGCCTGGTTTTTAACGTCGGTTTGTTCTTCAGCAAGGCCGGGATGGAGGATGATCCGGGAAAAAAACGACAAGTCACTCTTATTGATTTGAATCACATCCGAACCGCCCTGGCCCTCCACCATGACCCCAAACTGTCGGCGGGAG
>NZ_JAHHPN010000003.1:0-2767 GCF_024606325.1 Endozoicomonas sp. ONNA1 | reverse complement strand
ATTGAATGAAGCTCGTCCTTCCCTACCGGCATTTGATAAAACTGAACATCGTCGGCTAACCGACAGATCTTGCCATTGCTCTCAAAACACTTTTGCGCCAGCATCAGTCGAATCGCCTGTTCAAAGGCCAGATCCTGCCAGTTGGCTCCTTTCAGAATCACCCGTTGTCCGGCCCTTAATGACTCGAGCCTGCCGGGGATATGCTGGATTCGCCCCTGCTTATCCACTCCGGGGCCGCCCAGCAGCAATTGTCGCCAGTTACTGTGCAAGTGGCAGTCAATAACAACGGTATTGTCATCATCCGTAGCACTCCCGGTAGCACTGGCGGCACTGGGGAGTTCAGCCAATACCCGGGGAACCTTGTTGATGTCCATCAATGGGTCATCGCCGGTCTGTGGGTCGAACTGCCAGGTATTTCCGGGTCGATTAATTCGGCGCCAGAAATCAGCACCCGGCGCGTCGTCACTCCGGTCAACGGATGTCAACTGTGCCGGGTTTGCCAAAACCAGCAGCGTGACATGCTCACCCAGGGGACGTTTCTTCTGGCTGACTTTGTCGTACAGAGAGGGGTTGTTCGGGTCCAGTAGATCGTTAAATTTTGGCAGCTCCTCACTGGTGAGCTTGCGTATATCCATCACCAGAGTGAGTGGCTGTGGCCCTTCAAACAGCTTGCCTGAACGCAGAACATGGCACCCCTCTTCAGAAATGCTCAACCGGCTGACCAGATTAGCCTGTGAGAGGTCATCGGGGTGGGAAATAAGGGTGACATCCCGGTGTCCATCGCCGGTCTGGGCCACTAAAAGCCGTCGAATTTCATCATCACTAGCGACAAAACGAAAATCAAAGGAACAAGAAGCCATGCGGAGCGAGGAATTTCCTGAGGATACCGTTCTCTCCTTGTCAGGCAACGTCATCGGACGTGTTGATCTATTGATTTCGGGAGTCACGTCAGAGCAGGTTATAACATTCTTTTTTGACGATAACTCCAGTTTCGCTACCGTGGCTGATACGCCAGTGTCAGGAACGGGTTTCTTTACTTCTCTGTCAATCCGACCATCCATTGTCAACTTCTCTCCTGTCATCTGAAGAACTGCATTGAAAGTGCTTGATTATATGACCTTCAGACAGGATGAAAGTTTCATTTGGATTGATACCCGTAGCCGTTGAAAGAATCACGCAAAAAACGACTCATAAAGCGAATTCAAATTCACGCTGTTCAAAAACTCTTCGGCAATTTTTGTCAGCTCAGCGGATTTGAGCACCAGAGCATTAGTGGCGTTGTGTGCCTGTCTTAAGTAAGCACCATTAACGCATTCCTGAAACCAGGAAGGGCTATCAATTAAATACATCATGTCATACAGCTGTTCCGGTGAGGATGGGTGACGAGCCCCAAAGTTGTTAGTGAAGTAATAGCCAGTAGTCCTGATGTTAGCGTCGGCCCAACAATACGTTAAGCAACCGCCTTTCGAATGCGTCACTTCATACAGGTAATGACAGAAGGCCCGCTGAAGCGCTTGCTCGTATCTGTCTATTAAAGCATTTAAAAGCTGAAGATCCTGCTCTGACGCCCGAAAGGACTTTTCCAATAAATCCTTCAAAAACAGGTCATAATCAGCATTTATTTGCAACAGAGCATCGACCTTTTTATTAATCACTGTGGTGTCCCAGGAAACTTGCCCAAGGATAATGACCGGACGGTGGCTTGCCTTGCCCGAGACTAACTTCGGAAACGCAGGGTGGTGTGCCAGCATTCGTTCTATATTCGGAATGCCCTCAGGATCGAACGTCCAGGTGTTCTGTAAAGATCGATTGACAATTTTATCTTCAAAGAATTGCGAAAACCCATCATGACAATGAGTGACGAGTATGGAACTACCTTTAGTCTTTTGGAAGTTTCTACTAGCCAACTTCCATACACAATTATTTTTTTCCCTGGAAAATAATTTCGTATAACAGTTTTTCAGGCAATCAGCGGCTTTAACCTTCAGTTCACAGACCCCTTCCAGGCGCACCAATAGCTGATGAAGTTTATCGAATCCCATCATTTGGCACTGATAGTTCTGCACTGGATCCAGCCAACCCAATTCCATGGCATTAAGGGCAAAGCGGATAACCGAAGGCTTGGCCAAGTCAATGTCTTGCAGTATGTCCACCGTTGAAAGCAGCCACTTGTCAGCGTTTGCTTCGGCCTGATCATTTATTTTTGAACGGAGTGACTTGAGTAGTTTAATGACCTGATATTCATCACCGTCGGACAATATTTGATTTACTGCCAGCGACATCTGTTCAAAATCTATCTTGAGGTCGGTCAATGCTTTTGTTCCCAATGCCTCTATGATTGAGGTTCCCATGTGAAAACTGGTTAAATTGTTTTCCTTCCAAAGGTTCCTGACCATTTCGGAAATACTTAGATTCGTCTCTGGTAATGCACTGTTTTTCTCAAGGGTTTTGTTCAGTTCCTCCAGGCTCATGCCACAGGCTTTAGCCAGAGTTTGCTGCTCTGCCAAGTCAGCCCCTTTCAGAAGAGCCTTCAGGAGAGCCTTAATCTTCTTGGAGTCACTGCTGGAACCAGCGACCTTTCTGGTGGGCCGGAAATTAGATGTGATTTTTGTTTTCTCTATAGGCGCCCCACCTAAATCCACTGATTTCCAGGTTTGGCCTCCATCCGGGGAATACTCGGCAAAGCTGTGGATAGCGTTGCCAATTTCTCGAGAGGGAATCCCAAAATAACGACAAAAAGCAATAAAAACAGGCACACGATGACGAC
>NZ_JAHHPN010000044.1:0-5119 GCF_024606325.1 Endozoicomonas sp. ONNA1 | reverse complement strand
GTAGTTGAGGATAACAAAGATCAGTTATGTCTGAATTATCTTCTACGCAAGGAGGGGAGTCTTGATTGACAGAAATAACAGAACGAGCGAATGCGGATGCCTCGTAGCAGTCTGGTGCACAGTCAGACTCTGACAAAGTAAAGCCAGATAGTGTTGTTTGAATCCCTTCCATGACTGTGATCTCCATAATTATTTTCAATTTCGACCAGTGTTTTTGAAAAAAGTTTCAACTACCTGCCGGTCCGAGTTTAAATTGCAGGAACTTTTTTGATCTAACAAAGTCATAAACCATAGTGCCGGTTTTAAAGGAATCTTAATGAGCATCAAGTAATTCTAATCCGGACATCACCATAACTCTCCAATTACTCTGAGATTTATTGATATGGATTCATTACCAAAAACAGGAAGTACATTCTCGACAGTGTCGTTTACGAGCCCTGAGAGTTGTCCGGCGCAATCTGGCAGGAATTCAAACACTGCACATTGCCTGTCACCGGGTAACAGAGAGCAGCTAAGACAGGAATTGCGGGCAACTGTAAAGGCCGGTACGTTGGGTGCTCGACAGATTAAGGTGTGTGAATCGGAGTCATGTTATGCAAGATTCGAAAAAGAGTTGGCTTATCTTGACCATAACGACGAGATTCCAGGACCAAGACCTGTCAATCTGATTATTGAAGATGTGCCCACGATATTATCCAGACCGAAGGATGTCACAGTTGGCATTCTAAAACCCGATACGCTCGCTGCGTATAAACAGCATGCCAGAACATTTTTATTAGAAAACAATGCGTTAAAGCCGGATGAACTGCCCATTAAATGCCTCCCTGACCATTGTTCACTGCGGTTGAAAAAGCTGGAGGAAGCTGACCGTCTCTGTTGTGTATACAGGAAGTCTACATCAGGTGGACTGCGTCCGAACGGCACATTCAAGCCGCCCGAATTCAGAGAAAAAGATGATAGAAACTTAAGACGCCCTGCAGAATGGCTAACCACCGGGTATACAAAATCAGACATCAAGTGCTTTTTCACTGTAAAAGAGAACATTGCCAAAAGTATTACCGATCATTTACAGGATAAACATCAATTAGAAGAGGCTTTTGGCATTGACCCATTGCCCTGGCTGGTTTATTCCCAGCAAGGCGGTTCTGTAGAGGTTTATTTTGAGGATGAACTCCGTGGTGATCTGTTAGCACTTAATGAAGCCAGGCTCAGTAATTTTGCGATGTCCCATAACATTTCTGAAGAGAACTTGAAGAGGTTGTTGAATCTTCTGCCAATGTCGTTAAAAGCTGAAATCCTGAATCAACAGCATCTGCCAACACAACAGCATCCAGTTCAGGCTGAGGACATTATAAAACTGGTAATGAACCCGGATCGCTTCACCCGTCAACACTTATGGGAATTAATAGACCAGGGTTTCCCTGTTCAAAAAAAAGTACTTTACTGGGGAGGATACCAAACAATATTTGATTTAGTGATCAAATCAGCAGAAAAATTATGTATGTATGATCTGTTGAACAGAGCGACGGGAGACGACGAAAACCAGTGTATGGGCTGGTCAGCTTACTACGAAGATATCATTATCCAATTGTCCACTGATCTGGCCAGGCTCGGAGTGGCTGTTAGTGAGGAAACCGCCAAGAATGCTTTAGAACAATTTTATTCAAAAAGACTTTTCTGCCACCTGAAGGCATTGGGAGTATCCTACCAGGGTACAGATTTATGGTCTTTAATGGTTGATTCCGACTCTATCAGTGATCAGGCTGTGATGCTGGAGTTTCATGAACGTTGCCAGAGATTCAGTTCAGCGAAACTGCAGGACGCGTTTCACCTCGTCCTTTGTCGACCTTTTGAGGGACATCATCCCTACGACCAATTAAAAAACTATTTATTAGCTCTGTTTCATTATGGTGAACCCGACGAGCGAATACTTTGCACTGTGAGAAAAAAAATAGCAAACACCACCGCTGACGGCATTGAAAAATCCCTGGGAGCGCTTGGCGCAGATGATTATATCTGCTGGATCAAAGCACTCTGGGAACGGCGAGATCAAGAGCCTTTTTATCAGCAATGGCCAGAAAATATCAAAAAAGGACAACAACAGATAGACGAACTGAAAGAGTCCTTCAACCTTACCGGCTGTCAATCTGCCCAACCTGACTCCCTGACGCAACCAACGGAGTTGCAATTTCTCGTCGACGCCTTCAGCAAGCCACCGGTTTTGGCCAATGCCAAGGACAACGAAGAGACCATTCTGAGAATATTACAGCATTATTACCGACGCCCCGGACCAGAGCGAGTCATTAAATGCCTTGGCAATGAGACATTGCCCAGGGTATGGAAGCCTGATCACAACTGCAGTCATGTATTGAGGGCCCGGAACAATCTGTTGTGGTATATCGAGCTGCTGGAGAAATTCGATCTGATGAAGTTCTCTGAATCTGAAAAAAACCTGTTGTCACTGGCGATCATCTATCATGATGCCGCAGCGGAAGATGTTCCCAAGCGAGATGAAGAAGACAGGGCGGCTTACTATTTCAAGCGGGATCTGGATGGGCAGTATCCACAACAACAGCTGGATGATATTGCCAAAGCACTGACCTGCAAGGAAGACGACATGCAGGGCAAGAGCGATCAGGATCTTTCCCCATCGGTTCGGCGTTATCTGCAGGTACTGCGCTTTGCTGACCGCATGGACTTTATCCGATTAACCGGGGTTGATGCCTCGTTCCCGGGCTTCTCCGCAGAACGACAGAAGTACAGGCAGTTTGACCCATCGCGTTTGGATCTGCCGCCACAAGTGACTCAGGATTTCACCAGTGATCCCGTCCTGAAACCGGACTTGCAACAGCAACTGGAAGCCGCCATGCACGGTGCCGCTGATCTGCTACAAGTCACTGGCAGTGATAGTAAAGACCTCCGGACGGATTCCTATTTTCAAACTTTCCGGCTCAAACCTGACAGGGCGGCTATCACCGAGAAATTTGAACAGACCCCCTTGCCACTGCAGAACATGGAAAAATACCTGGATGATAATGTCCGGCGCTATATTGCCAGCCGTGCAGGCATTAACACCTGTACCAGTCCTGACCATAAAGGCTGCAATACTGACCAGCAAAAGGGAATCACTCGTGGCATCCACAATAGCTTCCATGATCTCAGGCAAGTCAGAGTGCCTGAAAGGATGACCCGCCTGGAAAAGATGCAGTGTCGCCACGGCTTCAGATTACTGAGCACAGAAACACAAGTAGCCATTGTTCAGGAGGTGCAACGACTGCAATCCGAAGGGATACCCATGAGCCTCGGCACTTTAACCCAGAAAACCCTGAAATCCCCTCTGGCGAAAAGAGCCCTTGAGCAAAGAGGAATTGCTGTGGTTAGTCAGAAACGCTTCAGGGGATATGATGACAAAGGTAACGTAAACCTGCAGGACATGCTGGTGCCTATGAAGGTTCTGCCTGATCGTAATAAAGCGAAGACATAACAAGGCTGGCTTAGATACAGCCAACCCTTATAGTACAGGGGATGCAGAGGAATTTGACGTTGATCAGTATGAGACTTCCATCCTTTGAGCTGCAGCTCGGATGTCCGGATCAGATTTCAGATTGTCGCTAAGGTAACGGAAGATGCGGGGAGCTCGTGGGAGCAGAGGCAGGACAAAATACTTGTCATTTTTAAGAGACTCAGTAGCAAAGCGCATGGCTAGAGGATTTTCCTCAATGATTGTCCTCAACAGGGCTTCATTGTTTTTTGCTGCCTGTCCGGCATAGGAATAGGCATAAGCATGTTTTCTGGTAGCTGACAGAATCACATCAGTGTCATTTTTGAGATCCTTACTGGCATACTTGAGTGCATCAGCATAATTATTGACGGCAAGCATTACCAGCGATTTATCATTTTTGATACGGTCGCTGGCATAAACTAATAAACTTCCATCTTGTTCTATGGTAGTTTTAGCTATGCCAGTATCATCCTTAAATATGTCGGCGATCAAACTAAATACAACCGGGTTTTGCTGAACCAGCAAAAGCACCAGATCCCTGTCATGATCTAAATCAAAGTCCTCGCGCAGGAGTTCAATGTAAGCTTTTTGCCCTGGGTGGTATCTGCTTGCAATGGCCATGCTAAATAGCAGTTCTTTTATTATTCTCGCAGCATCATTCGGCTCAAGGTGTTTGGTAGCCGCATTAAATATTTGGCGAAGTTTTGAATTTCTATCCGGATCTTCAGTTGCCTCAATATAATGATAAGCTTTATTGGCTATATCAAAAAATAGCTTGTATTCGCTATCCAGATAACCGAGGAAAGTATATTCATGATGCCAACAATATGTCTCTCTGTCATTAATTGCATCCAATACCAGGCAATGTTTGAACGTCCAGTTATTTACCGGTTCGTCCAGCCCGTTTTGACACCTTTTAACCAGCGTTTCAAAACACCATTTGTCGGTATTTTTACCGAGATGAAATTGGTTGATTGATATATCCATGGAGGTCAGACCTGACAGTATGGTCACCAATTCCACAAAGACTCTTTGTAACGCCGGTGTGGAATCAACCCGGGTATACTCTATGGTCATTTTTCCCGCGCTTTGATTGAAACTGATCGCCATTGGTCGTGAGCTTCTATCAATCGATGCACTACGGAGTGTCTGGACCAAAAACCAGAAACGTTTCAATTTTCCCTGTAAGTGTTTGTTTTTCCCGTCTTGGGAAAAATTATCAGAGATGTCGAGGCGGAGTGTTCGGCCCTTGCCTCCCTCGGCCTGTTCCAGCATAGCTATGGTGCAGACGTGCACTCCGAGGGTTGCATTAATAAAAGCAGCATCCACCATATTCAGCATGTCTAGCTCTACTACACAAAGTTTGCTCAGCACCGAAATGCAATTGTCGTCTAATAGTCCGGGAACTCCGCGGGGGAGTACATCAATCAGCGTTCTATCTTCTGTAATTTCGGTAATTTGTCCCTGGCCGGATGCTTCAGCCACCGGGGCGAGAGCGCTGACAAATTGCTGATGAAGCCAGTAGATCAGGTCGTGAACAGAATAGATTTCGTTCACTTTATTGGGCTGGGTCAGTTTTTGCAATTTATCCAGCAAGGTCTGGCAATCTCTCAGCCA
>NZ_JAHHPN010000498.1:0-14398 GCF_024606325.1 Endozoicomonas sp. ONNA1 | reverse complement strand
GACCAATTTATTGCAACCGCAGCAGGACAGCCTTAAGTCCGACAGGCTGCTAGACGCTCATGACCGGCGGGGTCAGTCATGATCGTTTAGCATGTGCTTTTTTCGGTCAACCCACACCATGGAAATCCTGTCGTGGTTCTCATTCGGCACGTTCAGAAAAGATGGCGAAGAATTGTGCCAATTCCTCCAATAACATTTCCCCCATACATACAATACGGAGGAAGACACAGGCCAAGGGGTTGCCGTGATTAACCGGAGCGAAATTATCGTGGCAAATAAACAAAGCACTTCCACTGTTCTGCTACTAGTCTTTCCGAGACTAACAAACATCAGAAAATGGTAGAAAGCAAAATGAATTTGGCAAAATTCAAAGTGGCTAACATAGCCGGATCGGTGGCATTGAGTTTATCTTTACCGGCACTGTCACTAACTGCAAGTAGTAATGCCGGGACACCCATTAATATCGATGAAGATCCGGTCTGCACTAGTACTTCGAACCAGGGAATACTGAGTTTATCAGAAGCACAGGCTCACTCCCTTGCCCATTCCGCCAAAATTGCAAAAAGTCAGGAGCTGGTGTCACTTGGTATAGACCAACAACTGACTGCCAGTATCGCCGAAGGCGAGAAATCAACGCACTATCAAGGTACTACATGGGCCCGTGATAACAACATGATGGCTGTTGATCGAGTGCTCGCACAGCCAGAGGTTCTGGAGGTCGTGTGTAACATCCTGCTTGCATTTTCCAAACATCAGGTAACCAAACTGGAGCCCAACAGTAACAAAAGTTTTCCTGGGTTTCAGCACAATAATCTCGGAGCACTACCCATTGTTCTGGTCAACAATCCCACACGCTTTATCATTGAACGGGTTATTAGGCGGAAATATCTCGTGGAAGTACAGAAATTCTTTGATCAACACCCCCACTTGTTATACGGGTCACGATTACCCGAATTATTTACGCTAGATGTCGAAAGGGCACTTACTTATGTCAAGACAACAGCTCCCGAACAACTGAAAGTGCAACTCACAACGGTATATCAGCGTATTGAAAACTTGAAAAAAACAACGCCGACTGATCCGCAATTCAAGTTTCCAAAACCCAGTTTCCTGTTGGATAACTATATAAACGAAAATTTGGACAGGTTGACACCAGGCACCACTGACCCGGAAATCAATATACTCGCGCTCTGTGGTAAGTATCTCAAAGCTCTGGCGACTGACGACCCATCGGCAGCACAAGCCAGGGGCCATCAGTTAACGCCCATGATTGCAAGAGCGCTTGTCTACATTTACACCAATGTTATGGATAAGCAGGGACTACCTGTCGGAGCTGACTATCTTGATATTTTTAATGACATACTCGCCGACAGCTGTCTGTTGACCAATGCATCAATTCTTCTTGATGGCCTGAAAAGTCTCCACAGCGCTTCGAGCTATCTCGATAGTGCTGCGTTCAGGCAGGAATTGATTAAGGCTGGCTCACATCTGCCACCATCGCTGAGATCGCTGACAGATTCAGTGGCCAGCGTTGAAACCATGCTTGCCGGTTTAAGTCAGCAGCTACAAAAGAATCTGAGAACCCATTTACTCTTCGATGCCAACCAACAATTTAGCCCCCGCTGGTTTGTGCGCAGCAAGCATGAGGCTGTCAACCCCACACAACCAGGCTCGATCATCAAAGATATGATTGCTCAAAGAGAAGCGCTACCGGACGCACAAAAATTCAAAGATGGCAGCATCACTGACCCCTTCGGTCTGGCCTGGGCCATCATTGCCGGTGCGGTACCTCATGAAAATTATCCGGATGTCGCCGATCTGTTTGAGGAGTTCTACAATAATGACGGTCAGTTATTCATCCCCATGGGCAACAGCGGTCCGAATGAGCACTTAATGAGAGCAAATAATGGCTACACATTCTGGCCCGATAAAATACTGCGCTGCGGCATTGCCCTTATGGGTATGTACAAAACCATCGATGATGTACGCTACCTTCATCTGGCGCAGAAGATACATGACAAAGTGTCAAGGCTTGAGAATTTCAATGAGTATTACCTGAAGGACCCGGTCACAGGATTGTTCGTGCCTTCCGGCGCTGAAAACCAGGGATGGCATGTGTTCACTTACTATCAGCTATCAGATATGCTCAAAAACAGTTTTATTGAAAAATGAGCGAGTAAGGAAAACACCCTAAACTCTGGAGACCGGCAGAGCCCGGAGTGTGGCGGCAGTTTTTCAGTGCTTGTCACACTGAGCCCAAACTGACCAGGGAGTGATTGTCCTTACCCTACCTTATCTCATGTCCCGAGACATCGAATACACGTTAAAAAGCTCTGTTCCCCTTTGACTTAGATCATGCCGACCCGCCCCTTCCATCAGGATCTGCTGCTCCTCCGTGGATCTCTGGGGCATAGCAGTTAGGCAGAGCCAGTCGCACCTTGCAACGGAGCAGGGAGGGTGCTTTCAGGCCTGATTCCTGGGATTTTCACGGTAAACCTGGCATTTGTAAAACACTCGACGTTTTGAGTTACACTGTTTTGGCGCGCCTTTCCGAATATTACCTATTACTTATTGATTTATACTTATTTATGACTTTTTATTATATATAGAGTCTGGCCTGTGTCGGCAGATCTGTTGAATACTGAAAGCCGTGTCAGTAAAAGCAGCCAGCCCGTTTGCAAGTACTAACACTGAGAAAAACTCACAAGTTATACACAATTTTTCCACTAAACTGCCAACTTGAACTTCTGCCAATAGCGCATTATCTTGTGTATATATGAGTTCGTCACACAATATCTTGTGTTGGTTAGTCGGATAGTTAACCAAATAGTTAGATGATCTGGTTCGATAGTGTGGCGAACCCGAAGACAGTCTGTGAAGTCGCTAACGAAAGGGATTTGTGGCGCAAGTAGTGCAGTATCAGGGAAGAAAAGCTGACAGGTCACTCAGGACGGTGTCTGGCCCCTGAACACACCTCTTCGAGACAGTTGCACTGCGGGTTAATGACCTGCTTGTTTTTCTCGGCTCAACCCTCTGCGACACATCGCCTGTACCCAAGACAGGAGCTGGCATTTAGTAGTAGCCGAAACATAAAAATACAATATCTTGAGTTTTATTTATCTACTGGTAAGGGCTTTTAATGAACAAAGATATCCTGGTCACCAAGCGCGACGGAGACAAGGAGCAGCTGGATCTGGAGAAGATCCACAAGGTCATCACCTGGGCTGCTGAAGGACTGAACAACGTTTCCGTTTCCGAAGTTGAACTCAAATCACAAATTCAGTTCTACGATGGCATACAGACCACTGATATCCACGAAACATTGATCAAGTCAGCCGCTGACCTGATCTCCGAACAGGCTCCTGATTACCAGTATCTGGCAGCCCGCCTGGCTATCTTCCATCTGCGCAAGAAAGCATACGGCCAGTTCGAGCCACCCGGGCTTCACGACCACGTCGTCAAACTGGCGGAAATGAAAAAGTATGATGCTCATCTTCTTCATGACTACAGTGAAGCTGAATTCAATACCATGAATGGGTTTATTGATCACAAGCGTGACATGGACTTCAGCTACGCTGCTGTTAAGCAGTTGGAAGGGAAGTATCTGGTTCAGAACCGGGTCACGGGTGAATACTACGAAAGCCCTCAGATGCTTTTCATGCTGATCGGTGCCTGTCTGTTTGCCAGTTACCCGAAAGAAACCCGCCTGGATTATATTAAGCGTTTCTATGAAGCTGTCTCTACGTTCAAGATTTCTCTGCCAACACCGATCATGGCCGGTGTTCGCACGCCTACCCGTCAGTTCAGCTCCTGCGTATTGATTGAGTGTGGTGACTCTCTGGATTCTATCAATGCGACATCCAGTGCCATTGTTAAATACGTTTCCCAACGTGCAGGCATTGGTATCAATGCCGGCGGTATTCGTGCCATTGGCAGCCCGATCCGGAACGGTGAAGCGTTTCATACAGGCTGTATTCCTTTCTACAAGCATTTCCAGACAGCGGTTAAGTCCTGCTCCCAGGGAGGTGTTCGTGGTGGTGCAGCGACTCTGTTCTACCCCATCTGGCACTACGAAGTTGAGAATCTGCTGGTTCTGAAGAACAACCGGGGAGTTGAAGAAAACCGTGTTCGTCACCTGGATTACGGCGTTCAGTTCAACCGCCTGATGTATCAGCGTCTGATCACCGGTGGCAACATCTCCCTGTTCTCGCCGATTGATGTTCCCGGATTGTACGATGCCTTCTTTGAAGACCAGGAAAAGTTTGACGCGCTTTATGCCAGGTATGAACAGGATCCAAACATCCGCAAGAAGACTCTGAAGGCAGTAGAGCTGTTCTCCCTGTTTGCGTCTGAGCGCGCCAGCACCGGTCGTATTTACCTGCAGAATGTTGACCACTGCAACACTCACAGCCCGTTTGACCCGGCAGTAGCTCCGGTTCGCCAGAGCAACCTTTGCCTGGAAATTGCCCTGCCCACCAAGCCTCTCACACACGTACTGGATGAGGAAGGTGAAATCGCGCTATGCACCCTGGCTGCTTTCAACCTGGGTAAGCTGGATAACCTGGACGAACTGGAAGAGATGAGCAACCTCCTGGTTCGTGCACTGGACAACCTGCTGGACTATCAGGATTATCCTCTGCCAGCGGCATACAACGCCACGATGGCACGCCGCCCTCTGGGGATTGGTGTGATCAACTTTGCCCATTATCTGGCTAAAAACGCTGTTCGTTATTCTGATGGTTCTGCCAACGGTCTGACCCATAAAACATTTGAAGCTATTCAGTATTACCTGCTGAAAGCCTCTAACCAGCTGGCGAAAGAAAAAGGCACCTGCACCAAGTTCCATGAGACCACCTACTCCCGGGGCATCCTGCCGATAGATACCTACAAGAAGGACCTGGACGAAGTCTGCACCGAAGCACTTCATCTGGACTGGGAAGCCCTGCGCAGCGAGATCAGGAATCACGGCCTGCGTAACTCAACACTGACCGCCCTGATGCCTTCCGAGACTTCATCACAGATCAGTAACGCGACCAATGGTATTGAACCACCACGAGGCTTTGTCAGCGTCAAGGCCAGCAAAGACGGCATCCTGAAGCAGGTTGTACCCGACTTCGAAGAGCTGCGTCACAACTATGAGCTGCTGTGGAATATCACCAGTAATGACGGTTACCTCCAGCTGGTTGCGATCATGCAAAAGTTTGTTGACCAGACCATTTCGGCCAACACCAACTATGATCCAGCCCGTTTCGAAGGCGGTAAAGTGCCAATGAAGCTCCTTCTTAAAGACCTTTTGACGGCCTACAAGCTAGGTGTGAAGACCCTTTACTACCACAACACTCGTGATGGTGCGTCAGACGGTCAGGAAGAAGCTGACGATGGCTGTGCAGGCGGCGCTTGCAAAATTTGACGAAAGTCGGAACCGGGACACTGGAACAGTGTCCCACTTAAACCAGCGTTAATAGCAACTGGACGAGGCCGGCCCTTCCTGGCCCTGAAGCAGAGAAAACATGAGCTACTCGACTTTCAACCAAGAAAAGTTCAATGCCACTCAGGAACCTATGTTTTTTGGACGGGGTGTTAACGTCTCCCGTTATGATGTCCAAAAACACCCGATCTTTGAAAAACTGATCGAAAAACAGCTGTCATTCTTCTGGCGTCCGGAAGAGGTGGACTTATCGACCGACCGCAGTGATTTTGCCCATCTGCCAGAACATGAAAAGCATATCTTCCTGAGTAACCTTAAATATCAGACCCTGCTGGACTCTGTGCAAGGCCGCTCACCCAATGTCGCCCTGCTACCCATTGTTTCTCTGCCTGAGCTGGAAACCTGGATTGAGACCTGGGCTTTTAGTGAAACCATTCACTCTCGCTCATACACCCACATCATTCGCAACATCATCACCGAACCTTCCGTGGTTTTTGATGACATTGTCAATAACGAGGCCATTGTGAAAAGGGCGGCTGACATCACCCGTTACTACGATGACCTGATTGAAGGCATCAGCCAACTCAACATGCTGGGTGAAGGCACCCACCAACTCAAAGGTAAAGAAGTGCATGTTTCCGTCAGGGATCTGAAGCGAAAACTTTACCTGACTCTGGTATCCGTCAATGTTCTGGAAGCCATTCGCTTTTACGTCAGCTTTGCCTGCAGCTTTGCTTTTGCCGAGCGTTCCACTATGGAAGGCAATGCAAAAATCATCAAACTAATCGCCCGCGACGAAGCCCTGCACCTGACCGGTACCCAGCACATCCTGCAAATCATGGCTGAAGGTAAAGACGATCCGGAAATGGCTGAGATTGCTATTGAGCTCCGGACAGAAGCCAGAGAAATTTTTATTGCTGCTGCTGAACAGGAAAAAGAGTGGGCTGAATACCTGTTCCAGAATGGCTCAATGATTGGTTTGAACAAGGACATTCTCAGCCAATATGTCGAATACATCACCAATCAGAGAATGGCTGCCCTGGGCTTTGACCCGGCCTTCCCACCCCGCCAGAACCCTCTACCCTGGATGAATAGCTGGCTGAACAGTGACTCTGTCCAGGTAGCGCCTCAGGAAGTGGAAGTCAGCTCCTATCTGGTTGGACAGATTGATAACGAAGTCCAGACCGATGACTTCAGCAACTTCTCACTCTAAGAGATAGCACGATGGCCACTGGGGGCTGAACGAGTAAAGACAGCCTCCCGGCCAACCGTTTACCAGGAGATCCTCATGGCCAACATCGTCAAGATACTGGATGGCTTCAGCTTCATTTCCAGAAGCGACCTCAACCTGCTGGAGGCGCTCGAGTCACAGAAGGTGGATATTGAATACCAGTGTCGTGAAGGATTCTGTGGCAGTTGCCAGGTTCAACTGGTGGCCGGTGAAGTGGAATATTTCGCAGAACCCGTCGCTTTTGTCCCCGATGGAAAAATCCTGCCCTGCTGCTGTTATGCCAAGAGCGACCTTACCATTGAGATCCCCGGTGGCTGTCATATCAAAAAAGAGCAATGACACGGCAAAAAACAAGCCCCTTTTTATATTAATAAAGCTATTAGAATTTAATCTAATATAACAAAGATAAAAATTTTGGCCTTATCCCTAATCAACTTGTCACTCCTCTGAACTAAGATGCTCTCGCCCTGTCTAATAGACATGAACGTCAAAACATTCAGGGAAGGGTCGAGACTATGACAAGGAAACTCACATCGCAATACCCGCGTATTATACTGCTTATTCTGTTGGCCTGCGTACTGACAGTTTTTGGATCAAGCCAAAACGTATTCGCCAGAGGCGAAAAACCCAATCTCAACAAGATTCCGGGGCCCGACTCCACTCAACGGTATATCAACTCTCCTGCCGAAAAGTTCAAGCATCGCCTGGAAGCACTCTACCCCTATGCATTTGCCAGCTACCTGTCCTATCGTTTCAGAACTGCCAGTGATAGAGCGGGCGTCAAAGAGGCCCTGGAAGATCGCCTCACCCATATTCAGTATCGCAACGCAGTCAAGACAGATGTACCTGAAAAATGGTTAACACAGGGAGTGTTTGACACCCGGTATGATGCCAACCGAATCTACGACCGCGAAGACTCCGGGTTGAAAGCCAGAGTTTTCCTCCACACTTCAGAAAAGAAAATTCTGATAGCGTTCACAGGAACAGAATTTGATAGCCTCAACTCCCTGACCAATGCTGCCTGGACACAGGGTGGCTATGGATATGGCTATCTGACACAGATCATCTCCTACTTCTCCAGCTTCATCACTGCCGGGGATTACTTTCCACTGGAAGTTCCCATGCTGAGAAGAGCTTTGGAGCTGACTGTCGACCTGTATGAGCACTACCCTGACCATGAGTTTGAGCTGACAGGCTCCTCTCTGGGTGGCGCAATCGCCCAGTATGTTTCCTTTAAAACCCGATTCAAGGCGGTGGTATTTAACAGTCTTGCCCTGAACTCTGCCATCTACTGGCACATTCAAAATGAAGAACCCGACCTGAAGCCAAAAGCACTCATCACTCATGCTTACCTGAACGGAGAGTTATTGAACGATACTCTTCAGGGGCTCTTCATCCAGGGTCCGGCCCACGCTATCTATGCCCAGGGCAGCCTGCCTGTTGAAGGACTGGAGATTCCAGTACCCGCTTCTGAAAAATCGCTGCACGGATTAGGTCAGTTCTGGTCTCGACACACTGCCAGTGGACTGCTGAGAGCGCTTGAAGCCAACATACAGCTTAATCTTCCGCCGCTGAAGCAGAAACCTTCGTGAACGTAAGCAAACTGAAAAGCAGCTAAGCTATATTTCTCCCAACCATTCTGTCCCCCTGACACCACCTCGACACAAAGAAGGCTGAAGAGACTGTGAGCAGAGTTGTTTCCAGCAACAATCTACCCGGCAACAATCTACACGGGAACAATTTATCCAGAAACAACAATGTATTCAAAATTAATGGTTCCGGAATCAGAATAATAACAAACCTTCTCCTCAGCCTCTGCCTGTCGCACCCTCTGGCCATCTGGGGTGAGGTCCGTATTGAAAAGTCTTTCACTCTGATCGGTACCCACAAATACCCGGACAGCTTCACTCATTTTGCTTACACAAACCCCAATGCACCTAAAGGTGGTGTCCTGAGGCTAGCCAGGACAGGCTCATTCGACACTCTGAACCCATTTAACGGCAAAGGAACTACGCCTGATTACCTTTACCACACCCACGGCTCATTAATGACCCGGTCAGCCGATGAACCTCACACTCTTTATCCCTTTCTGGCCGAAGCCATCGAATACCCTCACGACTTCAGCTGGGTTGCTTTTCATATCAACCCGGCAGCAAAGTTCAGCGACAACCACCCTGTCACGTCAAAAGATGTTGTATTCACTTTTGAGTTATTCAAAAGGGAGGGCTCACCCTTTTTGAAAAATCTCTATAAAGACGTCGCCAGAGTTGAAAAAACTTCGCCACACCGAGTCGTTTTTTACCTGGACAAACCTGGCAAGAAGCAGCTTGCCCTGCTGGGTTATCTTCGCGTGCTTCCTCATCATTACTGGCAGACCAGAAACTTTCAGGGTCGTCACCTGAACAGCCCTGTGACCAGTGGGCCCTTAAAGGTCAAGCATGTCAAAATAGGACAAAACATCACTTTTGAGCGAGTCAGGGATTATTGGGCAGTCAATCTTCCCAGCCAGAGAGGGAGGTATAATTTCGACGAAATCAGGGTGGACTATTATCGTGACCCTCAGGCTGTGATCGAAGGCTTCAGAGCCGGACTTTATGATGTTCATCAGGAGACTGATACTCAAAAATGGCATCAGTCATTCAGTTTCCCGGCAGTTAAAGAAGGTCGGGTGCTGAAGAAAGACATTGAAATGCTCTATACAGCTGGCATGAGTGCCCTGGCTTTTAATCTTCGTCGGGACAAGTTCAAAAACCCTGCACTTCGTCAGGCTTTAATCATGGCCTTCGATTTTGAGTGGATTAACAGGACTCTGCTGAATTCTGACTTTCAGCGTACTACGAGCTTTTTCTACAACTCACCTCTCTCAGCCACAGGTCTGCCGACAGAAGAAGAACTCAAGCTACTGGAGCCGTTTCAGGAGCAGTTACCCAGTGAACTTTTCAAGCAAGCCGTCATTCTCCCCGTTTCAGACGGAAGCGGTAAAAACAGGGAGAATGTCAGGAAAGCTCTGGCTCTCTTCAAAAGAGCAGGATACCGGTTGGAAAACGGGCGGATGATAGATACAGCCTCAGGCAAGCCTCTCACTCTCAGCCTGCTGACCGAAGACCCTAAACAGGAACGTTTGTTACTTTCTTACCGTAAAAGTCTTGCTGACCTTGGCATAACATTGAACATAAAGACTCTCGACAAAAGCCTGTTTCGAAAAAGAGTCAGGGAGTCAGATTTCGAAATGGTGGACTGGTATTTCTGGCAGTCCACTTATCCGGGCAACGAGCTGTATCATATGTGGAGCAGTAAAGTCGTCATGGAAAAACAAAGTGGTAACATTGTCGGCATCAAAAACCCGGTCATTGACCACCTGCTAGCCGAGGCAACAAATGCAGACAGCTATGAAAAACTGATACCCATTGTCAGGGCTATGGACCGGGTACTGATGTGGGGCCACTACGTCATTCCCAAGTGGCATACTCAAAAGACTCATCTGGCTTACTGGCACCACCTTGGTCATCCACCACAAGACCATCTTTACTGGCTCGACCTGAGTAACTGGTGGTACAAGCCAGACAAGAATCCATGATTTTTCCATTTTGATCGCTTACCTCTCTCAATGAGCAATCTCTGGCCAAAAAGAAAATCACTATCAACAAGCTCTTGATTTGGTTTTTTTTCATCGGTAGAGTAGTTACCAATTTGCCTACAAAGACTTGCCTGTAAGCGCAGGCTTCTTTAACTTATTTTTAATGGCAACATAATGCCCATAGGCTGTCAGAGCTGAAACGTATACTGTGACGAACACACGCGAATGAGATCCGAAACTGGCTGTTCTGTTTCAAACACACGCCTGAGCAGGGTGCCGACCGGTATCAACAGTGGTCCGTTTTTCAGAAAAAGCTCCTTAATCAGGGGCTTTTTTTTGGTTTGTGCCCACCCTGTAGCTTCATCAGCTATTTGGCACCATCTCCCCATTCTTCACCCTTATTCAGGAACAGGTAACTCTTGATGGAAAACCAGCTCTATCTGAGGGACATCATTTCCATAGCAGACCTGAATCGTTCAGACCTCGAACAGATTCTGGAAACTGCCGCCCAGCTTAAAAGAGCACCACGTCCCGATCTGCTAGAGGGCAAGGTGATTGCCAGCTGCTTCTTTGAGGCTTCGACCCGAACCCGTCTCTCATTCGAAACCGCTGTACAGAGGCTGGGAGGAACCCTGATTGGTTTCTCTGACAGCAGTAACACCTCGGCCAAAAAAGGCGAAACACTGGCCGATTCAGTCAAAATCATCAGTTCTTATACTGATGCCTTCATCATGCGTCATCCTCAGGAAGGTGCGGCACGATTGGCCTCTGAATTCTCCAATGTCCCAATCATTAATGGCGGTGATGGTGCCAACCAGCACCCGACACAGACGTTGCTGGATCTTTTCAGTATTAGAGAATGTCAGGGGACACTGGACGACCTGACCATCACCTTTGTCGGTGACCTTAAATACGGCAGAACTGTTCACTCATTGGTTCAGGCCATGGCACTGTTCGGTGCCAAATTTAACTTTATTGCACCCGACGCGCTTTCAATGCCCGATTACCTGCTGGAAGAACTGGATGAAAAAGGTATTCGCTACCGCAAAGCCGGGAGCATTGAAGAAGTGGTGCCTGAGTCTGACATTATTTATATGACACGGGTTCAAAAAGAGCGCTTTGATGAAACTGAATACATGCACATGGCCTCTAAGTACATTCTGGGTGTCGAAAGCCTGAAAGGAGCCAGAGAGAGCCTGAAAATTCTTCACCCCCTGCCCCGGGTCAACGAAATAGAAGTGGCTGTTGATAATACGCCTCATGCTTACTATTTTCAGCAGGCCGAGAATGGGGTCTATGCCCGTCAGGCGCTCCTGGCTCTGGTTTTGAACAAAAGTATCTGAGGGAGACACTGCAGTGACTAACAAGCTTCAGGTTGAGGCCATTCGCAAAGGCACCGTCATTGACCATATCCCTGCCGGTCAAGGTGTTAAAATTCTGGACCGCCTGCAATTGCTGAACTCCGATGTCAGCATTACAGTGGGCTTCAACCTGCCCAGCAAGGCTCAGGGTCGCAAAGACATTATCAAAGTGACTGACCTCAAGTTCACTGAACAAGAGGCCAATCAGCTGGCTCTGTTTGCACAGGGAGCCACTATTAATGTCATCGACGAATACCATGTCGTTGATAAATTCAATATGACGGTTCCCGAGACTCTCAGAGGTGCTTTTCCATGCCCTAACTCAAACTGCATTACTCACAATGAGCCTGTGAACAGCTATTTCTATCTGCGGGAAAAAGACGACGATATTCGACTGAAGTGTCACTATTGTGAGAAGTCATTCAGCAAGGAGATTGTGTCTGAGCTCTGACTGTTGACAAGGAATCTCCTGCGGATTTTTTACCCATCATTGGGGATTCCTTGTCACTTCCATGAGTCTGCCCTGCCACGACAAAACCTCTGCTCATCATTTGTTCGGCTGTCCCGGATGACTCGGAGGGAACTATTCTCCCAAGACCTATGTCTAATGGCTGTACTGTAGGAAAGTAAGTAATCTTAAAACTGTTTATCATGAAAAAGAGGCCATCTGGCCACCACTGTTGGATTTTCATGAGTGACGGAACCTATGGGCTTTAAAATGAGGTGTCCTATGGAAATAGCGCCAGTGCAATACATCATGAGCACACTGACTCAGGATTATGAAAATAGTCCGGAGACCGACACGCTGGCTGACAGAATCCAGAAGTTTGCCGAAGAAGCGAGCTTTTTTTTCAAGGAACGCCCGCTCAGGCCCATGCCAGACCAACCACTGCTGTTAATCCTCTACAAATCGAAACTCCGCAGAAAAAAGAGAAAAGTCAGCAAAAAGGACAAGCTGAACAAATTCTACATGCGCAAAAGAAAGAGCGAAGAGCAGGACAACCATCCCGATAGCGACACCTATGAGCAATCAATTTAGCAATCACCCGCCAGATACCTTAGAATCCTTTTGGAATGCCGCAGCCTTTTGAATCCAGTTTCCTGCGGCGCACTGCTGCTGAGCAGATACCTGACTGTTAACAGACAGCTACCTGAAGGCCTCTTTCTCTTTCTGTTTGCCCGACTTTTTAACACCAGGGCCGAGATACCCGTCGTCAGCAGATTCAATCCCCGGTCCCGAGACGCACTCAGGACATGTCAGCCCCAAGCTGCAGGCCGGGATAACGATATAGTATTGCAACGAGATTAAAGCATTGAGTGGATTACTAGGTCTTTTCAGAAAGAAAAAAGCGCCTTCATCCGGTGGGCAAAAGTCTATACCGGCACCAAAAAATCCTTATTCCAAGCCCCCGCGCGGGAAGAAAAACAGTAAAGTTGTCGGCACTCAATCCAGAAACCCAAAGTCTCGGAACACTGCTCGACGTAATCATTCTCACAACTCTCATCGCTCAGACGACAAGAAGACCGAACCCTCCTGGCATATCAGCCAGTTCCAGGTAGAGCCCGAACAGGGTAAAACCCGCTTTCATGACTTTGATCTGCCTGACCCACTGATGAGAGCCATCCAGGAACTGGGCTTCAAGTACTGCACCCCCATTCAGGCAGAAGTACTGGGCAGCACACTGGCTGGCAGAGACGCTATTGGTAAAGCTCAAACCGGTACGGGCAAGACAGCCGCTTTTCTCGTCAGCACCATCAAACAATTGATCGATATCCCGCCACCGGATCAACGCTATCTTGGTGAACCCCGTGCGGTCATCATTGCCCCTACCCGAGAACTGGCATTGCAGATTGGTCAGGATGCTGAAGCCTTGACCAAATACCTGCCCCTGAACGTACTGACGGTTGTGGGTGGAATGGATTATGAGAAGCAGCGCAACCGAATGAGTAATGGCTTCATCGATATCCTTGTGGCTACTCCGGGCCGACTTCTGGATTACTGCGAACGCAAAGACCTGCATCTGGACCTGACAGAAACACTGGTCATTGACGAAGCCGACCGAATGCTGGATATGGGCTTCATTCCTCAGGTTCGGCGCATTATCCGAATGACGCCCCGCCCTGGCGATCGTCAGACCCTACTCTTTTCAGCCACCTTTACGGATGAGGTATTAAGGCTCGGTGAACAGTGGACCTGGCAGCCTGTTAAAGTTGAGATTGAACCAGAGAGTGTTGCTACAGAGACTGTTGACCAGAAGGTTTATATCGTCACCAATGAGCAAAAAGTCCCTCTCTTGATCAACCTGATCAATCAGAACAATCTGGAGCGGGTGATTGTGTTCACCAACCGGCGAGATGAAACTCGTCGATTGACCGAGAAGCTACAAAAGAGAGGCCTCAAAGCGGATCAGATTTCAGGTGAAGTCCCCCAAAAGAAGCGACTCAAAACGCTGGATAACTTCAAGAGTGGCAGGCTGACGGTCCTGGTGGCCACCGATGTTGCTGGTCGGGGCATTCACATTGATGGCATCAGCCATGTGATCAACTATAACCTGCCCGAGGATCCTGAAGATTATGTCCACCGTATTGGCCGGACAGGCCGGGCCGGAGCCAGTGGTACCAGTATCAGCTTTGCCTGCGAAGAGGATTCTTTCCTGATCCCCGACCTGGAACAAATGTTGGGTGCAAAGCTCAATCTGGAATACCCACCTGAAGATCTGGTTAAATAATCAGTAGTCTGCATTAAGCGCTAGCAGCCTGTCGGACTTAAGGCTGTCCTACTGCGGTTGCAATAAATTGGT
>NZ_JAHHPN010000497.1:0-1251 GCF_024606325.1 Endozoicomonas sp. ONNA1 | reverse complement strand
AAGCGCCACTACCGTCAGTCACCGTGACCGGGATCACGATTCTTTGCGTATCGCCATGAGCCAAGCCATCGTAGGCCGGATCGGCCGGGTCGAAAGAGTAAGTGCCATCGGCATTCAACGTAAACCCTGCCACTTTCGTTGTGGTGGTGTAGCTTGCGGTGTCGCCCGTATCGACATCGGTGGAGGTAATGCTGCCAGTGATCAGCTGGCTGGCTCCCTCTGTTGCAGAGGCGGTGGAAATGGCGTTCAGCACCGGGCCATCGTTAGAACCGTTAATGGTGATAACAATATTATGCGTTGTGCCATCCGCACTCTGAATCCGGATTGTATCGGTCAGGCTGTTGGTGGTCGTTGCGCCAGCCCCCAGTGCCTGAACGTCGGCATGGGTGTTATCCAGGTTGTAAGCCCAGTGACCATCAGCATTAAGGTGTAAGGAGCCATGGGTCGCGTTGTAATTACCCGACTGGAAATGATCCTGCCCCGCATCCTTATCAGTGATACTCAGGATACCAGTGGCCTGTAATGAAGCATCCTCGGTGACGCTACCGGAGTCTGCTCCGGAAATCACCGCAGCATTAGGTTGACCGTGTACAGTAATAACCAGATTCCGGGTATCGGTGGCACCATGTTGATCGGTAACCGTAATGGGGATAGTCACCGTTTTATCCTGACCGGCCGCAAGGAACTGGTACGCGGCATGGCCCGGATCAAAAGTATATTGACCATTCTTGTTAAGCGTGAATCCATCAACCGGGGTAGTGATTGAATAAGCGACGGATGCATGGTTATCCGGGTCTTTTGAAGTGACCTGCCCGCTAAGTTGGCTGCCATTTTCTGTCGCGCTTTGTGCCTGTATCTGATCAAGCACGGGTGCGTCGTTGGTACCGCTAACCGCCATCACCAAGGCTTTAGTATCAGTAGCACCACTACCGTCAGTCACCGTGACCGGGATCACGATTCTTTGCGTATCGCCCTGAGCCAGGCCATCGTAGACCGGATCGGCCGGGTCGAAAGAGTAAGTGCCATCGGCATTCAACGTAAATCCTGCCACTGTCGCTGTGGTGGAGTAGGTTGCAGTGTCGCCGGTATCGACATCGCCAGAACCAATGCTTCCTGTGGTCGGCTGGCTGGCACCTTCTATTGCAGAGGCAGCGGAAATGGCGTTCAGCACCGGGCCATCGTTAGAACCGTTAATGGTGATAACAATATTATGCGTTGTGCCATCCGCACTCTGAATCTGAATGGTATCGG
>NZ_JAHHPN010000496.1:0-1352 GCF_024606325.1 Endozoicomonas sp. ONNA1 | reverse complement strand
ATGCAGGGCAAAAATCAGCTCATGGACACTCCGCACCTGCTCAGCCTCCTCAGGGCTGAGAGCTTGAAGACAGGATTCCAGCAGATGACAGTCTGCCAGCCACGGACGAAACATTCCCGGAGATAGCTGCCCGTTATCAGCGGCTTGCATTGGCAGAATGATGCTCTTTATCCCGGACCGGAGGGTCTGTTTCAGCGCCGCGAACCGGTTGAACAGTTGCAGTAATTCTTCCTGCAATGGCATGATCTCAAGTGAATCGCTATGCCGCGCCAGACGCAAGAATGCCTGATAACCCTCCAACAGTGCTTCAGCCCCATGAATCAGACGATTGACGTTATCCGCAGTCTCAGTCAGTAGCTTTGATCGTTGTGGCGACATGCTTAATTTTATGGGGTTCGCCAAACAATCCAGTCCACTGCCGGGGGCAAACAATGCCAACAGGCGTGTATTTTGATTCGTGAGCCATTGGAAACCGCTGGCAACTTTATGAAATGTGCCTTCAGGGGGAGACAAATCATCCCGTGACGGGACAGCTTTTGCCAGCGGCACATCAGAAACAACAGAAGACAGGCTTCTGTGACTGGCCAGTTTTTCGGTAATGTCACCGGCCACAATGAAGGCACCGGATTTACTATTAAAGCGGGCGCAAGCCAGCGTGACTTGATGGACACCCTGAGCGATCACTGCCGTATACCTGCCACCTGCCAGCATTAAGGGCTTTTTCTCCTGTCTCATGAGGATCGCCACATGATCATTGAATCCTCCTTCTGCAATGACAAAACCACCTGCCCGCATCAGGAAACCGGGCTCAAGCAGCCATTCTTCGGCGTGTCGGGCCAGGACGATGGCTCCGTGTGGCATTATGTCTGACTCTTGTTTTTTGGCCAGCCAGATGGGCCCGGTGCAATAGCCTTCACTGACGGCCTCACCAATGATCAGACTGTCATCGGGTATAGGCATGGCAAAATCCATACCGCCAGAGAGTCGGGTTATGGGGCGTACCTGCAACAGGAACAGGCAACCCTGATGATCAATAGCAAACTCCACATCCACCGGGCAAAGCAACAGGTCTTCCAGCTTTGTCACCACATCCCTGAGTGCTGAAACCGTGTCATCACTGAGTCGATGACTGCCGTCGCCTGATCGGGGGTTCGCATCATCAATTCTTGTTTCCGAATAGCCGTTATTTTCGCTGTTTTTTTGGAGGATAAATTGATTTGAAACCGTTCCGGGAAAGTATTGCCAGCTTTCAGCGCCTTCTTTGCGAGCAATATCGATGCGGTGGGGCGTGTTGCCGGACTGTCCTGCCACTATGCCTCTGGGCTGACCGGGTGTGTACTCAATCCTGACAG
>NZ_JAHHPN010000495.1:0-2291 GCF_024606325.1 Endozoicomonas sp. ONNA1 | reverse complement strand
ACTCGATATTACACATTTTTTTCATGATCACACCCGTAATCAGGAACTTTAGGCTATTTGCGCCACTGGAAAAAGATGGTTTTAATTTAGAACATTTCCGACCATGACAACTCTTACTCAGCCATTCCTGCTGAATAATAAATGGTAATAAATGGGACATCCAAATTAAAAAGTAAAATATCTTCATTAGACTTTTTAATCGTCAAAGAGATTGAGATAGATCTGGTTAGGCTGTAATGTTGCTTTCTGGTCGTTTTTCAGCATTTCTATCTATAGTACAGAGTATACTCATTCATAAGGCTACCTTCTATATTGACAAACGACAGTTGCCAAGTGAAAGCATTCGGTTCAGCGTCGTGCTTAGAGTTGAACTGAGCGCTAAAGATCGGTTTCCGGATAGCCTTTATTGATTTTCTTAGTATGTATCAGCTCGCTGACGGAAGAGACCTCTATCTGAAATGGAGCGCCTAAATGATGATTACGATTTACCAGCCAGAGACGCAGACGTCTGGCATTCACTGATTTGGGCATCCGGACATTAAACGTCAGTGTCTGACTGGCGGATGATTGGTCGAAACGAAATGCTAATAAGTTAAAGCCTCCTGACAACTGCAGTATCTTCACTATTTGTTGTTGCAAGTTATAGATTTCCTGACTGATGAGCAAGTTGTTTGAATTAAATGTAAAGCTCACCAAAAACTGGTTTGTAAACCGGGTATAGCCAGAATAACAGGCAGTGAGAGGAATAAAGAGGCCCCCTGCAATCAGACCTCCAATACCCAGACCAGGTATCCCATAGGTAAATCCAATACCGGCAAGTATTGCTGTGTCGAGTAGCTCAACAAAAATCGCAATTCTTCCTCTATACCAGCGCGGATTAACGCTTGAATCAAATATATAGTTGTTGAACCGGACGAAAGGCTGGCAGGTATACATTTCGTCAGCTTCCATGGCAACCAGTCTGGCGAACATAAGGACAAACTTTTCCAGCATGCCCGAAGAAATCTGGTAGAACCGGATAGTATCGCATGCCACGCCTCTTTCCAGCCAGGCGGCAACCCTGGCTCTTCCGGTTTCCAAATAGCGGATAGTTGGGGTTGAAACAATAGTAGGCTGAGTGGTCAAGAGTTGGTCAGTAGTATTGGATTCAACTCTGTCATTAGAATCAATCAAACACACTGAAATGGGTGAAGAAATCGCTTCACATGACTGAGGAACAGGCAAGCCTCCAACGGCTCCGCATTCCTGGTTTTCATCATTATCGCTCGATGTCAATTCAGGGGGCTGGCTCTGGGCAGAAGGTGTCGACTCGGAAACTGGCAACCCTCCAACTGTTTTGAATTTTTCGCCCTCAGCATTATCTCCGGATAACAAACTGAAGGATTGCTCTTGCTCATCCTGCGCTTCCGATCGAGCGTCTGTTTCTGTGTCAGGTTCGACAGATAGAAATACTTTGACGTTTGTTTGTGGGGTTTTAAGATTAAGCACGTAATAACCTGCTTCTGAAGCCGTGGTTGTCATCAGGAATGCACACGCAGTGACAAAACTGCAGAATAGCTCGGGCTTACAAAGCTTTTTCATTACCACACCTGTATCACATTTGTTCATGAAAAATCTTTAAAAATAGTTAAGTCACTGGAAAAAGGTGCTATTTATTTAGAATATTTCCGACTATGACAGCACTTGATTAGCCATTCTTGTTGACGAATATAAGAGGTAGCTAATAAAAGGGGGATAAAGGAGAAAAAAAGAGACGTGAAAAAATAAAGACGCTTCGTTAAACTGTTTGCCAGGCAAAAGTATTGAGACTGATCTGGGCAGGTTGTATTATTACCTTTTGCTTGTTTTCTACATTTCTATTGGCAAGTTCTGTACTCCTTCATCAGAAGGTCGCCTTTACCGATACAGGGCAACAGCGACGTGGAAATAATCGGCCTGCCGCCCCGTATAAAGTTAATTTGTGTCTTAATGATCGGTTCTTGGTTCAAATATATTTGTTGGGTCGCTGATAGAGCGCACATCTATTTGAAACGGTCTGATTAGCTGTTGATTACTTCTCTCGAGCCAGGCTTTCAGATGGCTGTTACTCATATGATCCGGAACTCGGACATTAAACGTCAGTGTCTGTTTGTGGGAGCCCCTGTCTCTTTGAAATGACACTAAATTATAACCCCCTGAGCACTGCAGTACCTTTACTATTTGCTTGAAATTGTAGATTTCCTGACCGATGGATAAGTTGTTCGAAGTGAGTGTGAAGCTCACATTAATCTGGTTATGGAACCGGGTATGGC
>NZ_JAHHPN010000494.1:0-8352 GCF_024606325.1 Endozoicomonas sp. ONNA1 | reverse complement strand
TGACGAGCTATCAGACCCCCAACCTGTTCCTGTAACGCAAGCCGCTGACATGTGAGATGGGTAAACCCGGCATGCAGGGCAAACCTCTTATGCTATTTCTTGGTTTAAGTCGGTATGAGGATTTTGAGAAAAAGGGCAAGGACATTCTTACTTATAAACAGCTTTGGTTGTCTTGGCACTGTGCTTATTAATTTACCCTATGAGGAAGTGCCCGGCGTTGAGCCGAAGGATGAAGAGCTTAGCAGGGCCGGGATTTACGAACTTGAGCAGGATTTTCAGGAGGAATTATGAAGAGTTTGTATGACACTGACTACCACAAGTGGCTACGCCAGCAGCGGGATTTGCTGGCTCAGCGGCAGTTTGACCAGCTCGACATAGAGAATTTGTTGGGGGAACTAGAGTTGGGTATTAAAGACCATATACGTGAGTTAGTCTCTCACTTGGTTATATTGTTGGTTCACTTGCTGAAGTACGATTACCAAAATCGAGTACTGAAAGACCCTTGGGTGAAAGACAAAGTTCTTTACACTTGGATGCCCAGTATTAACAACCCGAGAGGAGAGATCGAGATACATGTCGAAGAAAATCCCTCATTGAGCAGCCATTTTGAGGAATCACTTGAAAAAGCTTACCCGAAGGCTAAACGGCGGGCCATTGACGAATTAAATGAATATATCAGTATCAAAGCCAAGCGGCTGAACAAAAACAGCTTTCCAGAGCAATGCCCCTGGAGCTATGAGCAGGTCATGCAAAGAGGATGGCTACCGGAGGTTGACAATGACTGATTTGTACAGAATTGACTAACACCCTCTTTCGGCTTTACGGTGAAGAAGATGTCAGGTCGCACACTTCCCGGACAATACGGGCCACGGCACTTCTCCATGGACGGGCATGAATGCCAAAAGTGTTCAGCACCTTATTGGAGGATAGAGTGCCATTGGCGGGTGGTTTGATACCTTCTCTGGATTCGATATTGGCCATGATCAGCTTACGGACTTTCAGATTGCGGTGCTGGGACGCTTCAGCAATAAGAATTTCAGCAAAGTTGCTTTCAGAAACGGATTCAGTGGTGGAGTAGTGGTAAGTTCCCCAGGTCCGGGCACCACAATCGAGTTGTTGAACGATGGCGACAATGGTCCGGGCTGCATCGTCGGCGGGTGTCGGGCAACCGAGCTGATCCGGAGTCACATACACTTCCCTGTTAGCCAGCATCTGTTCTGCCAGTCTTCTGAGAATGTTGGGACGACGCTCACTAATGATCCACGACAGGCGCAGAATAATATGTCGCTCGCACCGTTCACGGATTTGCTGCTCTGCCTGAAGTCTGCTGTTACCAAGAACACCGGTCGGGTTGGTGGGGTCTTTTTCGTTGTAAGGTTCTTGCTTGGTACCGTCAAATACCCTGTAGCTTGAGAGCTGAAAAAGAATAATGCCCTGACGCTGGCAGCAGTCGGCCAATTCTGCGACCGCATCCCGATTGATACTGAAACAGCGGGAAGGCTCATTCTCAGCCTTGACTGGATTGTTATAGGCAGCAGCATTAATGACCAGGTCTGGCTGGTAGCGGCTGAAACAGGTCTGAATCTGCCCGGGTTTGGACAAATCCAGCTCCACTCTGTCCGGTGCGTACCAGGAAATACCCTTATCTGTCAGGGTCTTGCAGACTTCATGGCCGACTTGGCCGGTTTGACCGATGACCAGTACTTTCATACTTGCATTCCAATATCACGGGCTTAATGATTAAGAGACTATTGAAGCATGAATAGGTTTCGGCTCCTAGTTGAGTGTCGTAAAAACACGTCGCGAAATATGTAAAGACACCATGCCCTGCGGGGTAAATTCTGGCAGAATGGCTCGCTTCTTCGACTATGCTTTTTCCAGCTGTGATTAACGAATTGGCGAACACTATGTACGTGGCAGACACGCTTCCGGAAACGGTTGATGATGTAGAGCGCATTCTTCTGGTGGATGATAATCCCACTAATTTGCAGGTGCTGCTGCAGACCCTCAGTGGAAGGGGGTACAAGCTTCTTATTGCGAAAAACGGTGAAAGCGCCCTGAGGATTGCTCACAAGGCCAGGCCAGCGCTGGTTTTACTGGATATCATGATGCCTGGTATGGACGGCTATGAAGTGTGCCGTCAACTGAAAGAAGATCCGGCTACCAGCGACATTACCGTGATTTTTCTATCAGCCCTTGATGACACCAAAGATAAGGTTCGTGGTCTGGAAACCGGTGCCGTTGACTTTATCTCCAAGCCTTTTCAGGCCGAAGAAGTCATTGCCCGGGTAGAAACCCAGCTCAAAATACATCGACTGGAGCAGGCGCTTTCTGCCCGCAATCGTCAGCTAGAGGCTGACAAGGCCCGTATTCTGGAAAGCATGAACGAAGGCATCTTCGGGCTGGATAGCCGGGGGCAGATTACCTTTGCCAATGCAGCAGCCTCCATTATGACGGGCTGGCCAATGGACACCCTCATCCACCGTGGTCTGATTGAACTGATGCTGGGTGAGGCGGGAGATGAAGCACGCAGTCAGCACCTGGCTCCCATTCAGGAGGCACTGAACAAAGGAGTCAGTATAAGAGTGGATGATGCACTCTTCTGGCACAAAGAAGGTTCCTCATTCCCGGTCAGTTATTCATGCACTCCGATTATGGAGGACGGTCAACCCAATGGTGCCGTAGTCGTCTTTACTGACATCAGTAGTAAAAAACGTGGGCAGGCAGCATTGCAAAAGGCTCTCGACGAACTGGAAACCCAGAAGGAAAAACTGACCCATGTTTCCCGTCTGAGTATTATGGGGGAAATGGCCGCAGGCTTTGCCCATGAAGTGAACCAGCCCCTGACTGCCATTTCCAACTATGCACAGGTGGCCAAGCGCATGATGGTCAGGCTTGAACATAAAGACGACGATGTTTACGACTCGCTCTATGAAGCCATGGACAAGATTAATATCCAGGCTCGTCGTGCTGGTGAGATCATTGCCAGGATTCGCTCATTTGTTAAGAAACCTGATCATGTTCTGGGTTGTGTCGATCCGATCAAGCTGATTAGTGATACCGTTAAACTGGCTGAAGTGGATGCTCGAAATAACAGTATGGAGATTCATACTGAAGTAGCGCAAAACCTGCCGGAAGTGAAAGTGGATCCGGTGCAGATTCAGCAGGTGGCTTTGAACCTGATTCGCAATGGTATGGAGGCCATGAGAGATCAGGACACCCGGGACATGGGGATCTGGGTTAAGGCAGGGCAGGTTGATGATCAGTTCGTCAAGGTATCTGTGATAGACCGGGGGTATGGGTTGGCTGACGATGCTGAAGAAAAACTGTTTACGCCTTTCTATACCACCAAGTCAGATGGTATGGGGATTGGTCTGACAGTTTGCCACTCTATTATTCATTCTCATGGTGGTCGACTGACGTTCAGTCGTCACCCTGAGGGAGGCACTATTTTTGAGTTCACAATGCCGATTGCCTGACGCTTCCCGCTCCATCACTTAAACGACAACCAAATGACGGGTGAGTAAGAGGATAATATGAACCCTCGATGGGGCAACTGTATGAGAGAACTTCATAATAACTGCAGTCATCTTTGAAGCATAAATAAATATAACCGCCGATCAAGGGGGAAACATACGACGGTCTGCAACAGTAACTGCCATCGGGGCGTGACCGGATCCACGGATATTTGCCTCTTTCTTTCTGAACATATCGAAGGGTATAGTGCTTCTCCTTCACTTGATGAAAGATTCTCAGTTCACATAAAACCGTATCTGATAAAGCAGGCTGTATGAATAATGTAAATAATAAAAAAATAGCTTTGATATTTTCATGCTCCCTCGGTCTGAAACCAACAAAATAGCAGATATTTGCGCTGTGACCATTAATCGGGAGAACCTCACAATTCTGCTCTTTCGACATCCGAAGGCTTCGGGTCACTTTGCATTCAGCATCAAAGCCGCTTCGATCGCAGCCAGTAGCGAAGGCAGTGCTACGGGGCGACGCGCTGAGGCGAAACGGGAAAGGTTCAGAAATTTTGCTGTTCAGTGGCACTATGCAGGCATGCCATCATTCCTGTATAACCGTCGGCAGGTTATAATGCCCAACTGAGGAAAAACGGCTGTATTCAGTTAACCGCTGTTTTTATGGGGGCAAAATCGGAAAGTCTGGTCCGGCAATGTTGTGACCGCCCTGAGAAATATTCTGAGTTTATGACGGGTCTACAAGGAGCACGCAGTGACTGAACAGGTAACAGAGTATATGCATGAACTGGGCAAAAAAGCCCGGGAAGCCAGTGCAGAGGTGGCTAGAGCGAATACAGGTCTGAAAAACAAGGCCCTGCTGGCGATTGCTAATGAGCTGGAAGCGACTCGGACGTTGCTGCGTGAAGCTAACGCTATTGACCTGCAAAACGGTCTCGACCGAGGGCTGGGTTCAGCGTTGCTGGATCGACTGGAACTGACGGATGCCCGTATTGATACCATGATCGAGAATTTGAATCAGGTGGCTTCATTGCCTGATCCGGTGGGTACCATTGACGACCTCAAGTATGTTCCCAGTGGCATTCAGGTGGGTAAAATGCGTGTTCCGCTGGGAGTTATTGGCATTGTCTATGAGTCTCGACCCAATGTAACCATTGAGGCCGCCGGTCTCTGTCTGAAATCGGGTAATGCTGTGATTCTGCGTGGAGGCAGTGAGTCGATTGCTTCTAACAAGGCGATCGCTCAATGCATCCGCAAGGGCCTGGTGTCGGCTGGCTTGCCGGAAGCAGCAGTTCAGGTGGTGGAAACGACTGACCGTGAAGCCGTCGGGACTCTGATCAGTATGCCTGAGTATGTTGATGTCATCATTCCAAGGGGTGGCAAAAGCCTGATCGAACGCATCAGTTGTGATGCCAGAGTTCCTGTTATCAAACATCTGGATGGCATTTGTCATGTCTATATTGATGATCTGGCTGATCGGGAGAAAGCTCTGGCCATTGCCGTGAATGCCAAAACGCACCGTTACGGTGTATGCAATGCTATGGAGACCTTGCTGATCAACAGAGCCGTCGCTGCTGACTTGCTGCCGGAACTCGCTCAGCGCTACCAGATATTGGGGGTTGAACTCAGAGGCTGCCCGGAGGTCTGTGATATTATTCCGGGTGTTTTGGCTGCCACCGAAGAGGATTGGCAGACAGAATATCTGGCACCGGTGCTGTCCATTAAACTGGTCGGTAATATGAGTGAAGCTATTGAGCATATTAATCGTTACGGCTCTCATCATACCGACTCGATGATCACCGAGAGTTATACTCGGGGCCGTGACTTCCTCAGAGAAGTGGATTCTAGCTCCGTCATGATCAATGCCTCTACCCGGTTTGCAGACGGTTTTGAGTATGGCCTGGGAGCTGAGATTGGTATTTCTACGGACAAGATTCATGCCCGTGGCCCTGTTGGGCTGGAGGGGCTGACATCCCGAAAATATGTAGTATTGGGCGACGGTCATATCCGGAATTGACAGCCTCTCAAAGTAAGGGTTTTTGCGTTTATTCAAAAAAATTGCCATCAATCACAGTGGCAGTTAATGATCGCACACAGTGGTCACTGGTTATGTACTTAGGTACTTAATCAGCAAACAACTATGAAAAAAGCCTGTACAATTCATGTTCAGGCTTTTGATTTTTATTGAGTTCTAAAGAGATATATGCAATCTGAACAACTGAAACAACTGGTCATTGATGCTATTGAAGAGATGAAAGGCAACGACATTAACTGTCTCGACGTTTCTGAACTGACCAGCGTAACTGATTACATGATTATCGCCAGCGGTACTTCCAACCGTCATGTGAAGTCTGTAGCAGACCATGTAATTGACAAGTGCAAGCAAAATGGTGTCCGTCCTCTGGGTACAGAAGGTCAGGAAAAATCCGAGTGGGTCCTGGTCGATATGGGTGACGTTGTGATACACGTCATGATGCCGGCTACTCGTGCGTTCTATGACCTTGAACGTCTCTGGGAGCCCAGCGAGGAACAGCAGGCTACCGGGCAGTCCTGATGCGTGTTCGCCTAATCTCTGTTGGCTCAAAAATGCCAGCCTGGGTCGATGAGGGCTACAGGGAATACAGTCGGCGCCTGGGCTTTGACCTCAGGCTTGATTTGGTTGAGATTCCGCTGTGTCGGCGCAGCAAGGGAGCTGACGTCAGCCGCCTGCAGGAAAGAGAAGCCGGGCAAATGCTGGCGGCAGCAGGGCAGGGAGACCTGATAGTGGCCATGGAAATCATGGGAAAGCCCTGGTCGACGGAGAAGCTGGCAGACAATATGGGTGAGTGGATGCATTCTGGCCGCAATGTCAGCCTGATGGTCGGAGGGCCAGAAGGGCTTCATTCCAGTGTGTTGGTCCGGGCTGATCTCAGTTGGTCTTTATCGCCGTTGACTTTACCTCATCCCCTGGTGAGGGTGGTTGTTGCTGAACAGGTCTATCGTGCCTGGAGTATTCTCAAGAATCACCCTTATCACAAATAGACAGTAAAACTGATGCCGGTGAATACCTTAAAGGACCACAAAGCAGAGCAACGGATTGTTAGTATTCGAGTCTGGTTGGCACTGGTGTTCATGATCCTTTTGGTCATGTTGCTGGTTTCCAGACTTTTCTATCTTCAGGTGGTTAAATACGATGAGTTGGCCACCCAGTCCGAAGAAAACCGTGTTCTATTGCAGACCGTGCCTCCGGTTCGTGGGCTTATCTATGATCGCGACGGCCGTTTGCTGGCGACTAACCGCTCCAGTCAAACGCTGGCTATTGTTCGGGAACGTGTAGAAGATCTTGATCAACTGCTCGACGATATTGCCCGGTTGATTCCTGTGACCGAGAATGAGCGCAGCCGTTTCCTCGAGCAGATAACACGAAGCAGGCCTTTTGAGTCGGTCCCCCTCAAGTTTCGCCTGAACGACAAGCAGGTTGCTCTGATTGCTGTAAACCAGTTTCGCCTGCCGGGTGTTGAGATCAATGCCGAGCTGGTTCGTGAATACCCTGAAGGTAGCTCCTTCGCCCACAGCGTCGGTTATGTGGGACGAATCAACGAACGTGAGTTAAAGAATCTTGATCCGGCTCTCTACACCGGTACTTACACCGTCGGCAAGATCGGTCTGGAGCGTTTTTATGAGCCTGCACTTATAGGGAGGCCTGGCTATCAGGAGGTTGAAGTCAATGCCCGCGGGCGGGTGACCAGGGTACTGAGCCGTGTCAACCCGACACCCGGAAAAGATCTTCAGCTGTATATTGATACCGATTTGCAAAATGCCGCTATCAAAGCGATGGACGGAAGAAGAGGTTCTGTCGTAGTGCTTGATCCCAAGACCGGTGGTGTGATGGCTATGGTGAGCAATCCGGCGTTCGATCCCAACCTGTTTGTGACCGGAATCGATTACGTAACATTTAATGATCTGAATACGGACATTGAAAAGCCGCTCTATAATCGTGCGACATTGGGTGAGTACCCACCGGCTTCCACGATCAAGCCACTGGTAGCGTTGGGGCTGCTGGCCAATAACGTAGTGGATAAGAATGAAAAAATCTACGACAAAGGCTGGTTCCAACTTCCGGGCAGTGATCACCGTTTCCGTAACTGGAATCGAAAGGGTGATGGCTGGATTAATCTGAGTCAGGCGATCCTGCGCTCCAATGATACGTTTTTCTATAAAATGGCTGAAAAAATGGGGATTGATCGTCTCCATGATTTTCTCAGTCAGTTCGGTATGGGGCGAGAAAGCGGTATTGATATTCATGAAGAGAGAACCGGTCTGCTGCCTTCAACAGAGTGGAAGCAGGGCGCTTATGGACAGCCCTGGTATCCCGGAGAAACCGTTATTGCCATTATTGGTCAGGGCTACATGTTATCGACTCCCATGCAGTTGGCTGAATCGGTTACATTGATTGCCAACCGGGGTAAACATGTACAACCTCGCCTGGTGAAGGAAGACATTCCAGAGTTACAAAGCCCCGAATGGGGGCACGATATTGAGCTGGATAACCATTATTGGGATCTGGTCATCAGTGGCATGGAGAAAGTGGTCAGTTACAATCGGGGCACCGCTTATTGGCGAATTGGCCGTGACTTGAAGTATCGAATGGCAGGCAAAACCGGTACCGCTCAGGTGGTCAGTATTCCTCAGGGTGAAGAATATGATGCTGAAAAACTCAAGGAGTTCGAGCGGGATCATAGTCTGTTCGTGGCTTTTGCGCCTATTGAAGATCCCCAGATAGCGATGGCTGTGGTATTGGAGAACAGCAATGGTGCAGCCAACGTAGCCAGGGATGTGATGGACTTTTATCTCCTCCCCAGACTCGCCAGAGCCGAACAGAAGAAAACCA
>NZ_JAHHPN010000493.1:0-3971 GCF_024606325.1 Endozoicomonas sp. ONNA1 | reverse complement strand
CCTCAATTTCTTGCAATCCTCGCTACGGACGCTTAAGTCCGACAGGCTGCTAGATCATGGTAACGAGCCAAGAAGATAAAAACACCCTTGTTTTCCTGATCTATCCTTCTTCTCTGTAAACCAGAAGACAGGGACAGAATTATTAAACAATCACTTTTTGCGGCACTGCTGTTACTGTCGTTTTCTGTCGTCTGCCAGACTAAACCGTTGGCAAGACATATTGTTATCGAGGTTGAAAAGAATACAGATTTTCCTGACCAGAACTTTTCTATTAAGCTTAACCGACCAACATTGTCAGGCAACCCATCAGACACTGTCGACACAAACGGCAATGTAGAACCAGACTCATCATCTGATGAAAAACGACACAAACCTGACAGTCAGGAAGTGAAAACGACTCTCATAGAATCAATTTCGTGGCGATGGCTTTACGCGACGGATCTGCTGGTTGCTTATGAGCTCATTCTGAGTACCAGAGACGCCTCTCTATGCTCAAACCCTTATTCACACATAACTGTAGAAGCAGTTATCACTATCAGTTGGCTTTTAAAAAGCTATTGGAACGCCAACTCACCGCTGTTTAACCCGATTGGGCAACAAGAAACGAGTCAAAATCACCGGCTTGTCATCACCGCTATGATGCCAGGCTCTGAACAAGAACAACCTCATTATCAGCCATCAGAATCATCAGGCCAGCGTGTCCCACAAGCCAGCAGTCACATCACGGGCTATTTCACCAATCTCCTGTTTTCCAGCTCTGTCGGCGATAACGAAGATCCTGAACAACACCTGCATACTTTGGGTTTAAATTGTTATATCTATCCCTGTAATGGTGTTTGTCGATTCCGGCAATCTTCCAACTCATCCGATAGCATAGTGTCAGATTGTGAAGAAAGTTCGAAATACTGCACTGAAGAAACTTCCGGAGAGAGCCCATGCTCCCACGAGGCCAATGGACACTGCTATCGTTGCAGCCCTGTAGACGGGGTCGCAGACTCAATGGGTGCAGGGGCAGCCAGAACTGACTCTACCGGGCAAGGAACCTGCAACGTCATCTTAGTCAGCGAGGATGTCCAACTGCGGCAATGCCGGAAAGTCTACAAGAATCAAAAAGCACTTTTGTCTCACAAAACCAAATACCATACCGGGCAAAAAACCTGTGACTTAACAGAAGTCGCGGAGGATGGCCAGTCATGGCCATGCGGAATGGTCTTCCGGAATCATAATGCCCTTAGCTATCACAAAAGAAGTTTCCACACCGGGCAACAAACCTGTTACGTGACCATGGTTGGGAAGGATGGCCAGCAGCGACCATGCGGAAAGGCCTACAATAGTGTTCAAGCCCTGTCGAATCACAAAAGTTTATACCATACCGGGCAAAAAACTTGTGACGTAACAGTAGTCCCGGAGGATGGCCAGCCACGGCCATGCGGAATGGTCTGCGAGAATACTAATGCACTGTCGCATCACAAAAGAAGACACCATACCGGGCAAAAAACCTGTATCGTGATGGTGATTGGGAAGGATGGCCAGCCGCAGCCATGCGGGGCGGTCTGCAGGAATGCTAATGCACTGTCAACTCACAAAAATAGTCACCATAGTGGGCAGCGGATCTGTGACTTAACCGTGATCCGGGAGGATGGCCAGCGTCGCCGATGCGGGGCGAACTGCAAAAGTTCTAAAGCCCTGACGGATCACAAGAGAATCTTCCACACTGGACAACAAACCTGTGACGTAACCGTAGTTGGCAAGGATGGCAAGGAGCGACTGTGCGGGTCAATCTGCAAGAATGTTCAAACCCTGTCGAGTCACAAAAGCAACATGCACTGTGGTAAACGAACCTGTGAAGTGACCATGGCCGGAGAGGATGGCCAGCAGCAGCCATGCGGGAAGGTCTGCAGGAGTTATCAGGCCCTGTCGGATCATATAAGGAAAGATCACACCGGGCAACAAACCTGTAAGGAAATTGTAATTGAGAAGGATGGGCAGCGGCGGCCGTGTGGGGCGGTGCTTAGGAGTGCTACAAGCCTGTCGAATCACAAAAGCACATACCATACCGGGCCAAAAACCTGCAACGTAACACTAATCGGAGAGGATGGCCGACCTTGGCCATGCGGAAAGCTCTTCGATAATACCAAAGGCCTGTCGAACCACAAAAGAAAAGACCATAGCAGACCACAAACCTGCGATGTGACAGTATTCGGAGAGGATGGTCTGCAAAGACCATGCGGGACTGTCTGCAAGAATGCTTTTGACCTGACGAATCACAAAAGAAGACATCGAAAACGCAAGCCTGTTGCTGTAAACCGGAACAATGACCTCACCCCTTGAAATGACACCCGTCCCTTGAGAGGGTGTCGCTAAACTCGGGTTCCCATGCTTTTTCAGGCCCTGAGGTTCCGAACCAACAAGCCTTACGATCAAACATTGCTGCTTTCATGGCTGCAGGGGTTCCTCAGGCAACGCTGTCCTTGTGGCTCTCCTGTTACCTTTCTGTTGCCACTCGTAGAAGGCGCCCAGAGTGTAAGAGTAAGGAATACTTTTTGCGTGGGAGAATGACCATTTAGGCACATTTTCCCTGAAGTAGTTCTCCCAGCCGTGCTCATACATCTTCATGGTGTGATCACGTCGTTCACGGAACTGAAGATAATTCTCGTTCCGCGTCCAGCCATACATTACCTTGTCTGCTTTAACACGGTTGGTATACTCTTGATCTGTTTCACTGAAGCCTTGAGGCGTGGCAATGGCGTTGCGTTTCACATAGTCAGACTCCCTTTCACCCATGCTTCTCCAGCGATTAAGTCCGTCAAGACTTCGGCCCAGAGGTCCACCCAGCCATTGAGTGAGCATCTTGTTGTCGTTCATGAAGAAGTCGAAACCAAGACTCGACGCCAGAGCGAATCCGAAGGTTTGAGCGAAGGTAAACCCGGATATCAGACCGTAGACGTATGCTCCGACAGTGGCTATCGGACCCAGCACGATACCGGCGGTGGCAGAGGCCAGAGTTTTCACTTTTTCTGGTGTGACTCTTTGCAGCAGCGGTACCTGAACGCCTTGTACGGAAGCCATTGATGTCAACATTTCAGGCACCAGACGGAAAATGCTGCGATACATCCGGGGGTTGGCGTGGTACTGTCGGATAAATAGCATAGAGCCGGTTTTCAGCAGAATGACTGAGGAAGCAGCCTTGCCAAATGGCATTGCCAGCCCACTCACTTCAGAGACTTTTTCAATTCCACTGTGGAAGGCATATTGGCCGGTTCGGTCAAGATCGACACCATAGCGCTCCAACCAGTGCTGAAAGGGTGTGAGCATTCTGTGTGTGTAATCGCCCCGGTTGGTCAGATCCAGAAGATAGAGGAAGGCCATGTTCGAGAGGCACAGACTGGCCGCCTGCCGGGCGGTATTGGTCACCAGAAGAGCTTTGTAGTTGGAGAAGTACCAGGTGACCGCCTGTATCAGAGAGGCTGAAGGTTTGACCCAGTATTTCATTAGCTGTTGCTCAGCTGCTGCGGCATGAGCCTGCATCAGTGCGCTATAGACAGCCTGGATCAGTTCTGTTTCAAATATTCCGGCAGCATGAGCGTAAGGTGTCAGGGTATCCTGAACATTGGCCAGAAATGCTGCCGTTTTGCGGCCGTTCTCAAAGGCAATATCGTCAAGAACGTAGTTGGCGATCACCGCTGCTGCGTATTCTTTCATGCCGGTAACAGAGTCTTTCATACCCGCCGGGCCATTAGTGCTCACGGTCACAGGAGTAAAGGCACTCTGCATGAATTCCTCAGACCCCTTGTCGGACATCATCTGGACAACCTTCTTGAACTCGGGCACGCTGACGCCGTGTTTGTAACCAAGGAAGTGCTCAAATTCATCCACTGTCTGATAACCATCGGCACCTCTGACAGCCTTCATGTACTGCTCAAGTTCAATCTTGCTGATCAGACCTTCACGCAGCAGAGCGATGATCCTGT
>NZ_JAHHPN010000492.1:0-3785 GCF_024606325.1 Endozoicomonas sp. ONNA1 | reverse complement strand
ACCAATTTATTGCAACCGCAGTAGGACAGCCTTAAGTCCGACAGGCTGCTAGAAGCTCACTGTCATGGCCTTCTCCTTCCGGGCAAGGCCATTCCGATCTTATACTCCCCGAACAGGATGTTCGTTGGGAGGACTTTAATAGGCCGCCACAACCCCACGCACAGTAAACTCATCCCGGATCAAATCAAGCTGTTCTCTGCTGGGGGGAGTCACTTTTTCCAATTCATAAGTGTCGTTTAATAAATCCCACTTATGAACCCCCAGACTGTGATAAGGCAATATCTCAACCTTCTCAACGTTTTTCATGGGTTCGATAAACTCAGCTAACATTCGAGCATATTGAGGTTCGACTGTGTAACCATCGACTACGACGTAACGAATCCAGACAGGCTTGTTAATCTCGGCCAGATATCGAGCAAAGTCGCGGGTATGACTGCCGGTGACATAGGTCAGCTTATGATGCATCTCTTCATCCATATGCTTGATATCCAGGAGCACCAGATCGGTATTATTTAACAGGCGGATTACATCATCGTTAATGTGTTTGGCAAAGCCGTTAGTATCAAGACAGGTATGAATGCCTTCCTTACGACACTCATCAAACAGTTCAGCAACGAACTCTGCCTGCAAAACAGGCTCACCGCCGGTAACGGTCACCCCACCAGAAAGAAAGCTTTTAACTTTTTTGATTTCCCGAAACACTTCTTTGTGGCTTTTCAGCTCCCCGCCTTCACGAAGATTCCAGGTATCCCGGTTGTGACAATAACGGCATCTCATCAGGCAGCCCTGCATAAAGACCAGGTAACGGATACCCGGACCGTCGACAGTTCCAAATGAATCCAGAGAGTGAACACGTCCAATTGCCATAAATGACCCCAACTCAAACAGACAAATACCTGATATGCAGCCCTTGGGAAGATTCAATTTTCAGAATAAAAATATCCTACAAACAAGGCCGGCAAAGTGCCGGCCTCTGTCACTTAATGCCCGGAAGGTCTAAAGGGTTGCTGTAAAGGTACGGGCAATGACATCTCTTTGCTGCTCGGGAGTCAAAGAGTTGAAACGCACGGCGTAACCTGACACGCGAATGGTCAGAGAAGGATACTTGTCTGGATTTTCTACAGCATCTTCCAGCATTTCACGGTTAAGGACGTTCACGTTCAGGTGCTGTCCTCCCTCCCGACCAACTTCATGATGGAAATAACCATCCATCAAGCCGACCAAATTGCGACGACGGCCATCTCCATCTTTGCCCAATGCTTTAGGGACGATAGAGAAGGTGTAGGAAATACCATCTTTAGCATAAGAGAATGGCAGCTTGGCGACAGAACTCAAAGACGCTATCGCACCACTGGTATCACGACCATGCATTGGGTTAGCGCCCGGGCCAAACGGTTGACCTGCACGACGACCGTCTGGCGTATTGCCAGTCTTCTTACCGTATACCACGTTGGAAGTAATGGTCAGAATAGACTGGGTTGGGATCGCATTACGATAAGTTTTGTGTGAAGCCACTTTTTTCATGAAAGTTTCTACCAGCTCACAGGCAATCGCATCAACACGCTCTTCGTTGTTCCCGAACTTGGGGTAATCGCCTTCGATCTCAAAGTCTATCGCCAGACCGTCTTCGTCACGAACCGGCTTAACCCTGGCATACTTGATCGCTGACAAAGAGTCTGCCGCAACAGACAAACCCGCAATACCGGTGGCCATGGTACGAACCACATCACGGTCATGAAGCGCCATCTGAGACGCCTCATAGGAGTACTTATCATGCATGTAGTGAATAGCATTCAGAGCCGTGACGTACTGAGTCGCCAGCCAATCCATTAAATGATCCATGCTCGCGTAAACAGTGTCGTAATCCAAAACGTCATCCGTAATTGGGGGAACCTTCGGGCCTATCTGAGCCTTCAGCTTCTCATCCACACCACCATTAATGGCGTACAGCAGAGTTTTGGCCAGATTGGCACGAGCACCAAAGAACTGCATCTGCTTACCCACAATCATCGGCGATACACAGCAGGCAATGGCATAATCATCACTGTCCATGTCAGGACGCATCAGATCGTCATTCTCGTATTGAATGGAGCTGGTATCAATGGATACCCTGGCACAGAATTCCTTAAAACCCCGGGGCAGAGCCTCAGACCAGAGCACCGTAATGTTAGGCTCTGGTGATGGACCCATGGTGTAAAGCGTATGCAAGAACCGGAAGCTGTTCTTGGTGACCAGCGTACGACCATCCAGACCCATACCACCAATAGATTCTGTCGCCCATATGGGATCGCCGGAGAACAGTTCGTCGTACTCTGGCGTACGCAGGAAACGAACCATACGCAGTTTCATCACGAAGTGGTCGATCAGTTCCTGGGCATCAACTTCAGTGATCTTGCCAGTTTCCAAGTCACGCTGGATATAAATGTCCAGGAAAGTAGCTGTACGACCCAGAGACATGGCCGCACCATTCTGGGATTTAACAGCCGCGAGGTAACCAAAGTAAGTCCATTGAACCGCCTCCCGGGCTGTTATTGCTGGCTGACTGATATCACAGCCATAGTCGGCAGCCATCTCTTTTATCTGCATCAGGGCACGGATCTGTTCCATGATCTCTTCACGCAGTTGAAGGGTCTGCTCCAGATTCTCTCCGGATTCCAGCGTAGAATCCAGCTCGCTATGTTGTACTTTCTTGTCTTCTACAAGACGATCAATACCGTACAATGCTATACGTCGGTAGTCACCTATAATACGTCCGCGACCGTAGGCATCTGGAAGACCGGTAATTACACCGGACTTACGGCAGTTTCGGATAGAAGGCGTGTAAACGTCAAATACACCAGCATTATGGGTTTTCCGGTACTCAGTGAAGATCTTCTTCACCATGGGATCCAGCATCTTTCCATATACTTTACAGGAAGTTTCCACCATGCGAATACCACCATTGGCAATCATACCCCTCTTAAGAGGCTTATCAGTCTGCAGACCAACAATCTTCTCGAGATCTTTTTGTATGTATCCGGCCTGGTGTGAAGTAATAGTTGAAGGCAGGTCGTGATCAAAATCGATGGGGGCATGTGTGCGGTTCTCTTCCTTGATACCCTCCATAACATCGTCCCAGAGTCGACTGGTGGCTTCGGTGGCGTCGGCAAGAAAGTCGTCCCCTCCTTCATAGGGGGTGTAGTTCTTCTGGAGGAAATCCCGGACATTGATGCTTTCAGTCCACTCACCCCGGGCAAATCCCGCCCATCCTGCTGGTAGGTCTTTGGCTTGTGCGCTCATTGATGGCAACTCCTCGTGTTTGAAAATCCGTGAAGAAAGAGTTGATGTGACAGGAGAATTGTCACATCGAAATATAAATAACTCCGGGTGATTCAAAACGTTTTTCGTCCATCCCGGATAAAAACTTCTCAGAACAAATCAGTCATCAGAAAACCTGGCTCATGACAAGCCGCACCACCCAAGCCATGAAGGAGACCCTATAACTTTTACAGAACCCATCATCATGGCAAAAGTAACCATTTGGGCAAACAGAAAGGGAATGACTATCTGTCTCGAGCCTCATCAAAAACCGACCTCGACCTGATATATAACGACAACCAACCTACACAGCGGCATCATTACGACAGTCTTTCTGTTCGATAAAAACTGCTGCTCACTGAATTACAAAATATATTAACTAAACACTTCCCACTATAGTGTCCAATACTTATTAAGATATCAATCGAACGCTTGCCTCCCTGGTAACAACTTATACGACCATAAACAACTTTATGAATGACAAGGTA